>CAZSKH010000094.1:0-8631 GCA_964607395.1 uncultured Algimonas sp. | reverse complement strand
GCCACCGAAGGCGCAACCGCCCCGGAAACGCTCAGGTCAACGGACCGTTTGGCAGTTAAAACGCTGGAAAGCGGGCGATCTGGTTTGACGCCCCGCCGACGGAGTAAACCCTCGCACTTCAGGTGAAGTGATTGGATCAATCTCTCAGGCCCAAGAGACAGCTGGCGGCGATGGATGTGGCTCACGCCGCAATGCGCCTATGACTGATTTGCCAGAGACCGATTTAAAGACAACAGCACTCCACGATATGCACGTCGCTTTGGACGCGAAAATGGTGCCTTTTGCGGGCTATGATATGCCCGTTCAATATCCGATGGGCGTGCTGCAAGAGCATCTGCATACGCGAGAGAAAGCGGGTCTGTTCGATGTGTCCCATATGGGGCAAGTGTTTTTGGTTCCCGTTGATAAAAATTTTACAACAGCGGCCAAAGCGCTGGAAGGTTTGGTTCCTGCCGATATCCAATCCCTAGAGCCGGGGCAGCAACGTTACTCGCAATTCCTCAACGCTGATGGCGGAATCTTAGATGATCTCATGATCTCTCGTATGGGCCTACCGGGTTATGAGCACATGCTTTATCTGGTTGTGAATGCGGGTTGCAAAGACGCCGATTATGCGCATCTTTTAAAATATCTGCCGGAAATTGTTGAGGTCCAAGTCAAAGATGACACGCTCTCGCTGATCGCTTTGCAAGGACCGTCCGCCGTTGACGTTTTGAAACAGTTCAATCCGGCCATCGCGGATTTGGTTTTCATGACCCACACTGACCTAGAGCTTTCTGGGCCGTTAGACACCCCGATCTGGGCGCATGTCTCGCGCTCTGGTTACACCGGCGAAGATGGCTGTGAAATCTCTGTTAAACATGAAGATGTCGCGCGCCTGACCAAAGCACTTCTCGCATTTGATGAAGTCGAAATGATAGGCTTGGGCGCGCGGGATAGTTTGCGTCTGGAAGCCGGACTTTGCCTCTATGGTCACGATATTGATACGAGCGTGTCCCCAATTGAGGCCGGTTTGTTCTGGTCTATCCAGAAACATCGCCGCAGCGCCGATGCTGGTTATCTTGGCGCAGCGCGCGTCGCGGCGGATATTGCGGATAAGACGACGAAACGCCTCGTCGGGATAAAACCCGAAGGCCGCGCGCCGGCCCGCGAACATACCGAAGTCCAAGATATGGACGGAAATACGATTGGCGAAATTACCTCTGGCGGCTTTGGTCCAACAGCGGGCGGTCCTGTCGCCATGGGCTATGTCGCTCGTAAATTCACAAAAGCCGGAACCGATGTTCAGCTTATCGTGCGCGGCAAAGCCCGTCCGGCCAAAATCGTCAAATTGCCTTTTGCACCCCATAACTATTACCGCGGAGCCTAACTCATGAGCACTTATTTTACCGAAGATCACGAATGGATCAAAGTTGACGGGGCCCCGGAAAATGGGAGTGTCGGCACGGTCGGAATTTCCGCCTATGCCGCCAAAGCTCTCGGCGATGTTGTTTTTGTTGAGCTGCCCGATGTCGGCGCAGAATTTGACAAGGGCGATGAAGCCGCCGTTGTTGAGAGCGTCAAAGCTGCCTCAGAAGTCTATTCGCCGGTTGGCGGCGAAGTCACGGCTGTCAATGCGGCCCTCGAAGATGCCCCGGAAACGGTTAACGCATCTCCGGACGGCGAGGGGTGGTTTTTGAAACTGAAAATTGCGGATGCTGACGATCTGGACGGCTTAATGGATGAAGCGAAATATAAGGAATATTGCGAAGGGCTATAGTTATACTCCTTCTCCGTCTCCCCAAAGGAGAAGGAATTAAATAGAGTGAGAAATAGTAGAATGCGAAATCCCTTATTTCTGTTGCTCTGGGGGCTGGCGATTAGCGCCCTTGGCCTCTGGCACATTGTCACATGGGTTCAAAATCCGGATGTGGATAAGGAGGTTTTCAAACTCGCAGTCGGAATTTTCTGCGTTTTTGTTGGAATTATTGTTGTCGTATTGAACCGCAGATTGAGCGGAAAAAGGAAAGATAATTAAATGCGTTACCTTCCCCTGAATGAAAATGATCGGGCGCAAATGCTCGATGTGATTGGCGTGAAGTCGATTGATGATTTGTTCCACAATGTGCCGGAATCGGCGCGATTGGACAAGCTGATAGATTTGCCGACACATCAGTCAGAGCAATCTGTTGAACAGTTCTTTCAACGTCTCTCCGGTAAATCGACACCGGCGGGGTCCGTGCCGTTTTTCTGCGGGGCAGGGGCGTATAAACATCATATTCCGGCGACAGTGGATCACCTGATTCAGCGCTCTGAATTCCTGACGGCCTACACACCCTATCAGCCGGAAATCAGCCAAGGCACGTTGCAAGCTTTGTTCGAATTTCAAACGCAAGTCGCGCTTCTGACCGGGATGGAAGTCGCCAATGCGTCCATGTATGACGGCTCCACCGCTTGCGCCGAGGCTGTCGTCATGGCGCACCGCGTCGCGCGCGGGAAGAAACCCAAAGCCGTGTTAGCGCCGGGTTTGCACCCGCATTATGCCGCCGCGACACAGACAATGGCCTCGACGCTGAATATCAAAATTGACGAGCGCGATACCGTTATGGGCCGAGACGCAAATGTTATCGGTCATATTGATGATGATACGTGTTGCGTTGTTGTGCAGTCGCCCAATGTCTTTGGCGAGATTGTGGATTTGCGACCCATTGCGGAAAAAGCCCATGCCCATAAAGCGCTCTTGATTGCCGTCTTTACCGAACCCGTTGCACTCGCGGCGATTACGCCTCCGGGCGAGCAGGGCGCGGATATTGTTGTCGGCGAAGGCCAAGGTCTCGGCGTTGGCCTGGCTTTTGGCGGACCGCATGTCGGTCTATTTGCCTGCCGCCAGAAACTCGTGCGGCAAATGCCGGGGCGGGTCTGCGGCGAAACCGTGGATGCGAATGGTGACAGAGGGTTTGTGCTCACGCTCTCCACGCGCGAGCAACATATCCGCCGCGAAAAAGCGACCTCGAATATTTGCACGAATAGCGGACTGTGCTGCCTTGCGTTCACAATTCACATGAGCTTGCTCGGCGATGCGGGAATTCAACGTCTTGCGACATTGAACCACGAAAAGGCGTGTGATCTGGCGGACAGGCTGGACGGGGTTGATGGGGCTGAGGTTTTGAATGACAGCTTCTTCAATGAATTCACGGTCAAATTAAACAGACCCGCCGCAGAAGTTGTTGATGCGATGGTCGAAAAAGGCGTCATAGCCGGCGTCCCACTCTCTCGCCTTGCATCGGACGCAGATGAAAGCCTGCTGCTCGTCTGCGTGACAGAAACATCAAGCGATGAAGATATCGTGGCCTTTGAGACGGTTTTGAAGGAGGTTTTGGGATGATAGCTATGGAAGAATTTTCCTCCACCGCGAAGCGGGGGAGGTGTCCGAAGCGTAGCGAAGGGCGGAGGGGGTGCAGCGCGTCTGCGCTGCCAATAGGCCTCAACGATGTTTTGGTTCAGTCTCTTAATCGCGCCGACGCGCGATACCCCCTCCGAGCGCTATGCGCTCACCTCCCCCGCTCCGCGGTGGAGGAGTCTATTTCTTCAGGAGTCACATCATGAAAACCGAAGGTCGTCCTACATCCCCGGCTCCCGCCAATATGAACGAGCGGAAAACTGTGTCCGGCTCTAAAGCTTTGGACCAAGCCACAGCTCTGATTTTCGAGACGGGCACGCCGCGCCGCACGGGGATTGATTTCCCGGAAGCTAAGGGAACCAAATCCCGTCTCGGCGGGCATGACCGCAAAGGCGAAATTGGCCTGCCGGGCCTAAGTGAGCCGGAAACCATGCGCCATTATGTGCGCCTGAGCCAAAAAAACTACGCAATCGATCTGGGCGTGTATCCGCTCGGCTCTTGCACGATGAAGCATAATCCGCGCCTGAATGAGAAGGTCGCGCGTATGCCGGGCTTTGCCGATGTGCATCCGCTGCAACCTATCCAAACGGCACAAGGCGCGTTGGAAGTTATGCATGTGCTCTCACATTGGTTGATGACGCTCTGCAATATGCCCGCCGTTGCGCTGACCCCCAAAGCGGGCGCGCATGGTGAGCTTTGCGGGATGATGGCGATACGGGCGCGCCTTGAAGCGGATGGGGCGTCTCATAAGCGCCGCGTCTTGGTTCCAGAGTCGGCTCATGGCACAAACCCCGCCACAGCAGTGCAATGCGGGTTTTCCGTCGATGAAATTCCGGCCAATGATAAAGGCCGCGTTGATATGGCGGCTCTGCGCGAGAAGCTTGAAGGTCTTGGGGAAGATTCCGACATTGCCGGCATCATGTTGACCAATCCGAATACCTGCGGATTATTTGAAACTGACATCATTGAAATCGCTGACCTAATTCACGCTGCAGGCGGTTATTTCTATTGCGATGGTGCGAACTTCAACGCGCTGGTTGGGCGCGTGCGTCCGGGTGATCTCGGCGTGGATGCGATGCATATTAATTTGCATAAAACATTCTCGACCCCGCATGGCGGCGGCGGTCCGGGCTCTGGTCCAACGGTTCTCTCCGATGCGCTGAAGGATCACGCGCCTGTGCCTTATGTCGTAAAGACTGCGAATGGGTTCGATCTGGTTGAAGAGCCTGATGAGAAGAGCTTCGGCCGCATGTGCGCCTTCCACGGCAATATGGGCATGTATACGCGGGCACTGTCCTACATGATGAGCCACGGCTCTGATGGGCTAAAGCAAGCGACCGAAGACGCAGTTCTCAATGCGAATTATGTTCAAGCGTCGCTGTCTGATGTCATGACCACGGCGTTTGAAGGGACCTGTATGCATGAAGCGCTCTTTGATGATCGCTTCTTGAAAGACACAGGCGTTGAAACCCTCGATTTCGCCAAAGCGATGATCGACGAAGGCTATCATCCGATGACGATGTATTTCCCGCTCGTCGTTCACGGTGCGATGTTGATCGAGCCAACAGAGTCCGAAAGCAAAGGTGAGTTGGACCGTTTCATTCAATCCATGCGCTCCCTCGCGACGCGCGCAAAAGACGGCGATGTCGAGAGCTTTAAACAAGCCCCCATCTATGCCCCGATGCGCCGCCTGAATGAAACGCAAGCCGCAAGAAAGCCAATCCTACGCTGGACACCGCCGGAGGATGTGGCCGAAGCGGCGGAGTGAAGCCAAATTATCGGATTTACCTAGGCGCTGCCGCGTGTCTCGCGGCAAGTTGGATATCAGTCTCCGCTTTTGCCGATGACAGTTGTTCATATAGCGATTGGGCGTGGCATTCCGAGCTTGGGAAAGCCGTCGGCTATCAAACGGTGCGAACCACGCGAGACGCGTTGCGTGAGGATCAAATTCATCCTTCGCTGCCCTGTTCGGTTTGCGAAGAAGACCAAACCGAAATTACCCTATCCAATGGTGTTTCAACCCGCGTTTGCCGCGTTTTAGCGAGAGATATCGAAATGGCATTGGAAGCCAGCCTCGAACAGGGCTTTCCGATTGCAACGCTGACTGGCTATCGCGTTGGCCGGACGCGTGGTCCTCTAGATGCGCGGGGCCTGCGAACCCAATATAGTAACCACAGTCTGGGCGTCGCGATCGATATTAATGCAGAGACGAACGGGCTATATGACCGATGCGTGGAGTGGGGGCCGCATTGCCGCTTGCGCATCGGCGGAAAGTGGGACCCTCACAATTCACTCTCAATTACCAGAGGCCGCGCTCCGCACACACATATGGAGGCGGTCGGGTTTAAATGGGGCGGCGAACTAACAGGCCGTCAAAAAGATTTCATGCATTTTTCTCTGACGGGGAATTGAAGTCTTCAAAGTGAGATTAGTCGAATTGGCGTCATATCGTGGTGGACTCGAAGGGGCATCCGGTACGCATTCCGTGAAGGCAGCGGATATTACAAAATTTCTTTTTCACCCACAGATTGATTATGAGACGAGTTGAGACACATATCTAAGCTGCACCTTCAGGGTATGGGCACAGGACGACCTTTCAGGTCTTGTCGGTGTGATACTTTGTTTAAACCAATAAAAAAACCGCCCCAAACGGAGCGGCTTTTTTGTCATTCGAGTGTCTTGAAGACCTATCCCAACGTCGCGCCCATTTGCGCGATGCCGTCTTTGATCAGCTTGGTCTTATCCGCAGCGGATAATTTACTGCGCAGATAGGTCTCCGCTGTCTCCATTGCCATATCGGCGGCCTTGGCTTTCACTTCGCTCATGGCTTGCGCTTCGGCGTTGGCGATTTTGGCTTCGGCTTGTGCGGCGCGGCGATCAAGGCGTTCTGCCAAATCCTTACGCGCTTGCGTGGCCATATTTTCGGCATCAGACCGCGCTTGCTTAATGATGTCTTCGGCTTGCGCTTCAGCTTCTTTTTGCTTCCGGTGATAAGAGGCGAGGAGTTGCTGCGCCTCTTCGCGCAAGCGGCGGGCTTCTTCCAGTTCGGCTTTGATTTTATCAGCACGGTCATCAAGCGATGCGTTCAGCGCTTTGAGTGCACCCTTGTAAAAAATGAGTGCCAGAAAGAGAAGGACAGGGATCAAGACCCAAAATTTGGAATCCAAAAACCAAGGCGTTCCGGCCGCGGCATGAATGAGATTTGCAGAGATCATCGTAATATCTCTCTATCTAGTTTTTCATGGCGGCGCGAACAGCAGCGGCTGTCGGCGTTTTGCCGGTGAGTGAGGAGACGACGTCAACCGCAGCGTCTGCTGCGATAGATTCGATATTAGACAGAGCCTTTGTTTTGATCTTGCGAATATTGGCTTCTGCCAGATTTGCTTGACGATCCATCGTTTCGTCTGCCGCTTCAATCTCTTTTGCGATTTCCGCGTCAATTGATTGCTTTGTTGTTTCGGCGACATTCATCGCTTTGGCTCGGGCATCCGCGAGGGCGTTATTATAGGCCTTCTCGGCCTCCTCCGCTTCGCGTTGCATGTTTGACGCTTGGTCCAAATCATCGCTGATCCGGTCTTCACGGTCAGAGATGCCCATCCGCAGACGCGGAAGGATAAACATACAGAGCAAAAAATAGAGTGCTCCGAACACGATGACCAACCAGAAAATCTGGTTGAACCATGTTGACAGGTCCAGCTGGGGCAGGCCGCTGGACGCGGCCTGTTCAGCAGCGCCATATGTTTTATCTGTTTCAGCAGCCATTGCGAAGGCTCCCTTTCAAATCAGGCGCGTTTGGATTCTATGAGAATAGGATGATCATAGCGAGAACGAAGCCGAAAAGACCCGTCGCTTCGCATAGCGCAAAACCGAGAAGAAGGTTTGTGCGCTGACCCGCCGCTGCGGATGGGTTACGCAACGCACCTGCAAGGTAGTTGGAGAAGATTGAACCGATACCGATACCGGCACCGATGAGGGCTGTACCGGCAAGTCCGGCACCGATATATTTTGCTGCTTCTGCTTCCATGATAATGTCTCCTATGGATGGAAATTCAGATTAATGATCGACGTGATACACGTCGTTGAGATAGACACATGTCAGGATAGCAAACACAAAGGCTTGCAGGCCTGCGATGAGAAATTCGAGTGCGACAATGGCTGTCGTGGCGAGCACTGGCAAAACCGCACCTACGGCGACGATACCGCCCTTGGCCGCCAGAAAGGCCGCGAAAATCGCAAAGAGTTTCAGCATAACATGGCCCGCAACCATGTTTGCGAATAAACGAACGGCCAGTGTAATTGGGCGGCTGATGAATGAGATAATCTCAATCGGGATAATGATGAGATACATAACGAGGGGTAGCCCGGAGGGCGCGAAAATCTTGAACCATTTGAACCCGTTTTTCCAAATACCGGCAACGATAACGATGCAAATTGTAAAGACCGCTAGAGCAGCCGTGACGGCGATGTGCGATGTTGTCGTAAAGGCGTAAGGGTTCATCCCGATGAGGTTTGCAGCGAGGATGAAGAAGAACAGCGTGAAGACATAGGGCATGAATTTCATGGCCTCGACGCCGGTCGTGTCTTTCACCATATTGGCAATAAATTCGTAACTCAGCTCCCCAAGCGACTGCATCTTGCCGGGCCCAAGTTTGCGCTTTGTCGTCAGGGCGAAAAACCCGACGATTAGAACCGCTGAAATAACCATCCAGAAGGCTGAATTTGTCCATGAAACAGTCTGCCCGCCGATCTGAAACAGCTCGGTGACTTCTTTAATTTCAAATTGTCCCATAGGGTCGCTTGCCACGTCCCGCTCCTATTCGTCTTCATCGTCGGGCATATCATCCCCGATAGGGATACCCGCATTTTGAGCGTCCATTTTTGCGGACGTTCGTAAAACTGCCATGATTCCAGCCGCAAAACCGAAACATAACCCAATTAACATGCCCCAGGGCTTCGATCCGAAAATTACGTCAACGCCGTAGCCCAGACCCAATCCCACCATGACCGAAACCACAAGTTCCGTGCTCATCCGCCAAGCTTGTCCAAGAAGTGAACCATCATCCTTCGTTTCCGGAACGACCTCATATTTCGATTTGGCGGCGTCTAATCGCGCGCCCAAATCATGGAGATCATCAGGTTTAGAGGCGTGGGTTTGTCCGTTTCGGTTAGCCATTACTTATTCCCCGCTTTGTTGAGGAAAACCCCTGTCGAAAGCGGCCCCTACCAAAAGAAGGGGGTAGGGGAAGTCAACA
>CAZSKH010000093.1:0-8675 GCA_964607395.1 uncultured Algimonas sp. | reverse complement strand
GGTATTCCGAACCACGGCGCGCTGCGGGTCGGCGATAGCCTGTCCGAGAGCGGCAAAGTTGTCTTTGCGGGCATTCCAAACTTCGCGCCGGAGATTTTGCGCCGCGCGCAACTGAAAGACCCGCTGAAAGCCAAACATTTGCGCAAAGCCCTCGAGTCGCTCGCCGAAGAAGGCGTGACCCAGCTGTTCAAACCCAACTTCGGCTCCGATATGATTGTCGGCGCTGTCGGCTCATTGCAGATCGACGTCATGCGCGAGCGCATAAAAACCGAATATGGCTTGGACGTGACATTTGAAGTGCCCACCTATCAAACCGCGCGCTGGATCGCCGCCGATGATGAAGACATCATCAAAGCCTTTGTTGATAAGAACGTCATGACAACCGGAACCGATGTGGATGATGCGCCTGTCTTGCTCGCGAAATCGGCGTGGGACATCGGATATGCGCAAGAGAAAAATCCGGATTTACGATTTTTGACAACAAAAGAGAGGGCCTAACGCGGAAACGGCACATATCTTGAAACGGGAATTGTCAATCGATTATACACCCGAAAGCGCGTTCCATGATGATACAAATACTCCCCGGCCTCATCATGTTCGCCATCACTTTGGCGTTTGTGACGCTCATGTTCATTCCGGTCACAGCCTTCAAACAGAAGAACGAATTGATCCGCTTCTATTGGGTCGGGATTTGGATATTCTTGGCCATGATCGCGGCCTTCTCGGGCGGGTCGGAAACGCTGCAATCGTTTCACTATGATGTCGGAAAGGTGCCGATGGCGCTCCTGTCCTCACTCACGGTGTGTTTCGTGCTCTTCGTCGTCTTCGGCTGGTTCAGATTGTCGTTCTCAGCCATCCATGCGGGTGTCGTCTATTGGATGAGTAAGCGCAAAAAAGCCTAGGGTCAGGCCTCTAAAGCCCGCCCGCCAAAACTTCGCCAAGCGGTTGCTCGGCAACAGGTCCAGTTGGCACAGCGCTTACGGTCGGCATACCGACATCATCATTCAACTTCCCGAATAGGCTCGTGCGAGCTTCTTGTGGGGTCAACGCCACAGGCCCCGTTACGGGAGATGCCTGAATCTGAGTTTGGGCCGTGAATTGCGCGAGGCGCTGGCTGGGCGTCATTGGCCGCGCCGGTGCTTGCGGCCCAATCGATTGGGGCGCAGGAATGGGTTGCCCAATAGGCGGACGCGATTGACCGCGTGGCTGCGGGGCTTGCGCTTGCTGGACGGGTTGGCGCGTTTGACCGTAAGGTTGCCGAGGCATTTGCTGGGGGGCCTGCATACGCGGATCTTGGAATTGCGGCGTGGGCGTTCCTCGACCTTGGGCCGGATTTTGACTTTGGACGCGGCGCGGGCCCGTCGCGCGGCGAGACTCTGACCTGCGTGTCGGCTGCGCTTGCGGTTGAGGTCGCTGTTGCCCGCGAATTTGTGGCGATGGCCCGTCCAGTATAGGCCGGAACATTGGACGTTGGCCTGGCATCTGCCTCTGGCTTTGCGGCGTGGCTTGTGGGCTAGGTTGCGGCGCTCCGAGATGGGCTTGGCGATATCTATTCTGTTGCGCCGTAAGGCTCATATTTTCAACGCGCTGCGTTGACGCTTTACGTGTTGAAACGCGGTCTGGCACGGGCTGACGCACGACCCGACGAGCCGGCGGCGCTTCTCCAACACGAACGGTATTGCCATTTAGCTTTGGCTGCGTGCCGACGCGAACTGTATTCGTTCCGCCTGTCGTTAGGCCCGAATAATATGGCGTAGCGGATTGGCTCTCGCCCGAAATGGAAATTGGCGATGAAATTGGCGTCGAAACTGTTGAGAGAAATTCACAAACGCCCGCAGCTCTGGGATTAGGTTTAACATAATTCCAACCCCGACACTGGGCATCACCTGCACATTGATTGTCACAGACATCCGCGCCGCCCGCGACAGTGCTGCTGTAGGGGGTTCCGGGACGATATGTGCCGAGGTCGGCCGCAAAGGCCGGAGCCGATAAAAGAGCCGCAAAAACGGAGAAAGTGAGTAAACGCATGAAAGCCTCGCAGCACAAAAGTCGAATCATTGACTCGATAGTGCCGCCAAGGCGTTAGCGCTTGGTTAACCCTGTCTATTAAGACTTATGACCTCGTAGATTTATGGCTGCGGCGCGGATTTGGCAATTTCAGCCAGACTTTCCATCTCCAGCCCTGCCCCGCCGATCAGCGCGCCATTGACGTTCGCCAATGCCAGTAAACTCTCGGCATTGGCAGGCTTGACGGAGCCGCCATACAGCAGTCGCACCTTCGGCCCGACCTGCTCGCGTATGGCATTGTGCATGTCGTCGACATCCTCGGGTGTCGCGGTTTTGCCTGTTCCAATGGCCCAGACAGGCTCATAGGCGATGACATAATCCTTGAGCTTCGGGACACTGGCTTTAATTTGGGCCGCGACGACAGATTTGGCTTTGCCTTTATCGCGCTGGGCTTCTGTCTCGCCGACACAAATGATGGGGATCAGCCCGGCCCGCGCGGCAGCTTTGGCCTTGGCATTGACGTCCGCGTCAGTATCTCCCGCCGCTCGGCATTCGCTGTGACCCACAATTACATAGCTTGCGCCAGCGTCTTTCAACATTTCCGCAGAGATATTGCCCGTATGAGCGCCGGATTTTTCCGTATGGCAATCTTGTCCGCCGAGCAAAACACCCGTTTGTTCCGGATCGAGCATAGAGCCCAACAATATGGCTGGCGGGCAGATCAGGACGTCCAGATGGGCACGGCTATCCTTATGGTACAGCCCCGCGAAATCGGCGGGTTTAAACACCCAGCTCATGTCGCCATGCATCTTCCAATTCGCCGCAATAAGTGTTCGCAATTTTTTAGCCATATTCAGTCTCCATCTTTCCTATATTATGCCGACGAATCCACCCGCATTCAAGCGCATCGCGGCCTTGTAAGAAGCGAGCCTCATGGGTAAGACAGCCCACGGTTTAGGTATTCGGACACCCCACTCTCATGGCAAATTCCATTGGCGGAAAAATTAGAAGCGCATTTGTTGCGATCCTCGTCGGCTTGCTCGTTTTGGCCTTTGCGGTCTGGGGCGTGAATGACATCTTTGTTCCCGGCGTTAGAAACGCGGTGATCAGTGTGGGCGATGCCAGCGTTTCCACCCGCGACTTCAATCGCGATCTGCAATCCCGTCTGCGCGAAATCGCGGCACAACGCGGCGAAGGCCTCACCAATGAAGAAGCCTATAATCAAGGCGTCCATCGTGACTTAATATCGCAATATCAAGTCCAATTGGCGATCGAAAAAGATGCGCAAGACCTCGGCGTGGGCGTCAACCGGGCCGATGCTAAAGCTTACATTGAAGCCATTCCTGCGTTCCAATCCGACATCACGCAGGAATTTGACCGCGATAAACTGGAACAAGCCTTGGCCCAAAGCCGCAATGGGTATTCGGTTCAGAAATTTGAAGAAGATGTTTTGCGGGACCTGCGCCGCATCCAAACAGTGGAAGCCATCGTTGGCGGTATTCAGGCCCCGTCCGGTTTTGCCAAACGCCAATTTGATTTCCTGTCCGAGCAGCGCAGAGCCACGATCCTTACGATCAACAAAGACGCCGTGCCCGCACCTGAAACGCCTTCGGACGAAATTTTACAAGCTTATCTGGACGAGAACGCCGCCCGATATACCGCGCCGGAATATCGCCAAGTCACAATGATTCGTCTGGAGCCATCGGGCTTCCTTCCCGACGTGGCCGGAGAGATCACAGAAAAAGACGTTCAGGACGAATTTGACAGCCGCATCGCGCGCGGCACTTTGGGAACACCAGAGATCCGCGATGTGGTGGTCCTATCCGCGCAGGATGAAGCGACCGCGAAAGCGGCGGCCACCCGATTGTCTGCCGGCGAAGCCCCAGCCCTCGTCGCCAGTGCGCTAGGTCTTGTCTCTCCGGACCGCTTCGATGGCGTCGAAAAAGATCAACTCCTTAATTCTGCGACAGATGCAACAGCCTTCTCTCTGAAGGAAGGCGAAGCCCGCGCGTCAGACAATGGCCTTGGCGGGTGGGAAGCCGTTTTTGTGCCAAGCGTAACACCTGCGGTAACACCTGTTTTTTCGGAATTGGAGCCCGAAATCCGCCGCGACCTAGGCGAAGAAAAAGCGAAGGCTCGCATCTTTGATATCAGTGATGAGATGGATACGCGCATTATCAATGGCGAGACGTTGGAAGCGATTGCAACGGAATTAGACCTGCCAATGGAAAGCTATGATTTCATTGACCGCTTGGGCGAAACGCAAGATGGGCTCATCATGAATGGGTCAAGCCGTATTCCCGGCATCGCGCAGGATGACGAGCTCCTCCGGCTTATTTTTACAGAAGACATTGGCTTTGACACCGATATCTATCCGACAGTTCAAGAAGGCGTGGTTGCCTTTCGGGTCACGGACGTCATCGACAGCACAGTGCGGCCCCTGAGCGAAATCAGGGACCAGGTCGTGACCGCATGGAAAAATGAGAAAATCGCAGAGGCTCTCACCGAACGTGGATTGGACTTGGCACAAGAGGTTCGCGATGGAAAATCCTTGGAAGATTTAGCCACAGAGCTGGGCGCGGCAGCCTCAATCCAAGACCGTGGCATTTCCCGCGCCCAACCCCCTCGCGATGTCGCAGGTGCGGTTGTTGTCGAGCTTTTAACCTCTGATATAGGCGATATTGCACGAGGCGTGGGCGCCCGACCTCTGACATACACTTTGGCTCGACTGGATTCCATCACGCCAAATACGGATGGACTGGCAGGGGAGATTTTGGACACCGTCCAGAGCAACATAAGCGCGGAAATCAGTGGCGATATCCAAAATGCTTACCGCTTGGCTATTTTGAAAGAACATGAGCTACGCGAATACCCCAACCAAGTCCGCGCGATCATGGGCATAGAGGGCGAATAGGGTCGATTATGGCCCTCACCTTTTCTCCTGCGCCGGACGCTGTCGACGGTTCAAAAACCCAACTGGTCCATACGCGGGTTATCAATGATATCGACACGCCGGTCTCTGCCTTTCTGAAAGCCGCCCTGGGCAAACCTTATGCGTTCTTGTTTGAATCCGTAACTGGCGGTGAACAACGCGGGCGCTATAGTTTTTTTGGGTTTGATCCAGACATCATCTGGCGCTCTCAAGGCGATAGCAGCGAGATAAGCCGCGATGGCGGTGAGTATGTCACCTGTGAAGGCAAGCCGCTCGAAGCTCTGCGCGCTTTGCAGGACGAAATTCAGTTTGATTTACCAGAAGATATTCCGCCGATGGCCGCCGGATTATTTGGCTATCTTGGCTATGATATGATCCGCCAAGTCGAAAGCTTACCGGGGGCCAAACATGACCCCATCGGAACGCCCGACGCCATTATGGTTCGCCCGCGCATCGTCTGTATTTTTGATCAAGTCGCTCAAGAAATCATTATCGGCTCACCTCTGACTGCCGGGGGCGATTACGCCGAGGCTTGCGCCCGGATTGAACGCGTTGCAGCAGATTTGGCCTTGCCGGTCTCGGCCAATACGGCCCGCAACATAGAGGTCCCGGCGCTCAGCCCGACATTGGGAACCGATGCCAAAACTTTCGGCGCGCGCGTCGCCAAAGCTAAAGATTACATCTTGGCGGGCGATGTCTTTCAGGTCGTGATCGGCCAGCGCCTGTCCGCGCCCTTGCCTGCGACGCCCTTCGCGCTTTACCGCAGCCTGCGGCGTATGAACCCGTCGCCTTTCCTCTATTTCCTCGATTTTGACGACCATCAAGTCATCGGCTCCAGCCCAGAAATTCTTGTGAGACTGCGGGGTGATGTCGTTACCGTTCGTCCAATCGCAGGCACGCGTCCGCGCGGGAAAACGACGGCGGAAGATAATCAATTCGAAGCGGACCTCCTCGCTGATCCAAAAGAATGCGCCGAACATTTGATGTTGCTGGACTTGGGCCGAAATGATGTTGGCCGCGTCGCCAAACCTGGAAGCGTCAAAGTCACGGAACGATTCACCATCGAGCGCTATAGCCACGTCATGCACATTGTCTCTAATGTGGAAGGCGAAATCCAAGACGGTTTGGACACGCTCGACGCCTTATTTGCGGGCTTTCCGGCAGGGACAGTCAGCGGTGCGCCCAAAGTCCGCGCCATGGAAATTATCGACGAGTTGGAAGATGAAAAACGCGGGATTTATGCGGGCGCTGTTGGCTATCTTTCCGTTACGGGTGATATGGACACGGCCATCGCGCTGCGGACCGCGATTGTGAAAGACGGCATTGTGCATGTGCGGGCCGGCGCAGGCATTGTCATGGACAGCGTCGCACAAATGGAATTCGAAGAAACCATCCATAAGTCCAACGCCCTTTTTCGGGCGGCGGAGCAGAGTGTGCGGTTTGGAGGGAACGCGTGAGTTTCGAAATCACAAGTGCCTCTCCTCCACCGCAACGCGGGGGAGGTGTCTGGAGCGTTTTTCTTCAAAACGCGGAGGACGGAGGGGGTGTCGCGTGTCCACGCGACCCAAGAAAACTTCCAGCTCTTGAATATATTTGTTTTGACGGCGCGGACGCGCCGTACCCCCTCCGACCCGCTACGCGGCCCACCTCCCCCGCTATCGCGGTGGAGGAGAAATACTTTGAGGCTGCTGCGCCATGCTCCTAGTTATCGATAATTATGACAGCTTTACCTATAATCTCGTGCATTACGCGCAGGAGTTGGGCGCTGAAACCAAAGTCATCCGCAATGACGATTTGAGCGTGGCTGAGGCCCTCGACATGGGCGCGACAGGCATCCTTCTGTCCCCCGGACCCTGCACACCAAATGAAGCGGGCATTTGCCTCGACCTGATTGCGAGCGCGCCTGACGACCTGCCTATTCTCGGCATTTGTCTTGGACAGCAATCTATTGGCCAAGCTTTTGGCGGCAAGGTCATCCGCGCGAAAGAAATCATGCACGGCAAGGTCTCGCCGATCCATCATGACGGCACGGGAATTTTTGAAGGTCTCGAAAGCCCGTTCAATGCCACGCGCTATCATTCGCTCTCGGTGGAACGCGAGAGCCTGCCCGAAGACCTGCTGGTCAATGCCTGGACCGAAGACGGCGAGATTATGGGATTGCGTCATGCCACTCGCCCCATCCACGGATTGCAATTCCATCCCGAATCTATCGCGTCAGAAAACGGGCATAAGCTCATCGGGAAATTCCTAGAGCTGACGACATGAACGGCGCAGATATTCGAACCGCGCTGACGGCTATGTTGTCAGGCGAGATGGAAACAGATGCCATCGCTAAAACCCTCATTCAGATTGAGGCCGAAGGCGTGGACGCAGAACAACTCGCGGCTGGGGCCGCCGTAATGCGCGAACATATGACCCGCGTAAGCGTGCCTGAAAATGCCATTGATATTGTTGGCACAGGCGGCACGGGATTGAAGCTTTTATCTATCTCCACGGCGACCGCCATCGTTGTGGCGGGCGCAGGCGTCCCCGTTGCGAAACATGGTAATCGCGGTGCGAGCAGCCCGACGGGAACTGCTGATACGCTTTCGGAACTCGGTGTGAATATAGCTATGTCGCCAGAGCGTGCGGCGGCCGCCGTTAGCGAGGTTGGTATGGGGTTCCTCTTCGCGCCAACCTATCACCCTGCCATGCGACACGTTGGAGCTGCGCGAAAACAAATCGGAAAACGCACGATTTTCAACCGCTTAGGTCCTTTATGTAATCCCGCCGAAGTTAAATATATGCTGCTGGGAAGCGCGGAAAAGCACCTTGTTCGTCCAATGGCGGAAGCGTTGCAAGCGAATGGCGTTGAAGCGGCTATCGTGGTTCACGGCCATGACGGCATGGATGAAATGACAACGACCGGCCCTACGACTATTGCCAGCTTAGTGTTGGGCGAGATAACTGAGCTAGACGTAACGCCAGAAGAATTCGGGCTTTCCAGAACGCCGCTTTCAGCGCTCGCAGGCGGCGCACCCGCAGAAAATGCAGCGGCCCTCTCGAAACTATTAGACAGCGAAAAATCTGCCTATCGGGATATTGTAATACTGAATGCCGCAACGGCTTTGGTTGTCGCTGACAAGGCAAATGATATAATTGAGGGTTTGGACATGGCGTCAAAATCCATCGACTCTGGCAAAGCTAAGTCTGTCCTAACCCGTCTCGCGGAGTTCTCACATGGGTAGCCTCATGGACGCGCCAGACGTGTTGAAGAAAATCGCGGCCTATAAAGCCGACGAAGTCGCGGCGCTGAAAGCTCGCACGACGATTGAAGCTTTGCGCGCTGAGGCCGCCGCCCTGCCCCGTCCGTGCGGATTTGAAAACGCCATCAAATCGGCAACTGGTCCGGCCCTTATCTGCGAAGTCAAAAAAGCTAGCCCGTCTAAAGGCGTTATCCGCGAAGATTTTAATCCTGTGGCGATTGCGAAAGCCTATGAATCTGGCGGGGCGACCTGCCTCTCTGTCTTGACGGATGGTCCGGGGTTTCAGGGTAGCAATGAGATATTCGCGCAGGTTCGCGAGACGACCAATCTGCCCCTGCTGCGCAAAGACTTCATGCTAGACCCTATACAAATCGCGGAAAGCGCCGCCATGGGTGCGGATTGCGTGCTCATCATTATGGGCATGATTGACGATAAGACCGCCAAAGCCTTGTTCAAAGAAGCCACAGACCTCGGACTCGATGCCCTTATCG
>CAZSKH010000092.1:0-8682 GCA_964607395.1 uncultured Algimonas sp. | reverse complement strand
GACATATGTCGTTCATTTGATGTGCAGCTTGTTGCCAAGTCTGCTCACAGCCGAACGCCGCCTGCGTCTCTCTTCCCAATATTCACGATGTCAAATAGCTGGTAACGGGATGAACCGTTTCCAAATTAAAAGCCCCGCTCGAAAGAGGGGCTCTTGCTGCTCACTGGGCGACGATGTGTCTCTCAGCGAGGAGCGCTATATAGGTAAACGATTTTTTTTCCGCAACACCTTTTTTCATCAAACCGCATAAAAAATGGTTTTTCTTGCAGGCTTAAAAGCTTGTGTTACGAAAACCCCCATAAAACTGTAGTTTCGACGACCCACTTATCCATAGGGACCCCCAAAATGGCCGCTAAAACCCACCCCGTAAAGCGCTTTGCCGCTCTATTCTGGCTTTCAACCGCTCTTTTGCAGATCGGATGCGTAACAGAAAATGATAAAAATAGCAATTCGGGTGTCTCGAAGGATGTAATCGCCGCGAAAAAAAAAGCTGATTCCGGTGAAAAAAGTTCAGATGCGACTCAAAAACCGAACGATTCGACACCAAAGAACATCATTGTCTTCATCGGGGATGGTATGGGAATCTCTACAATCACGGCCGGACGCATCTTTGTAGGGCAAGAAAAGGGCCTCAAGGGCGAAGAGCATGAGCTATCTTTTGACAAATTTCCGCAGCTTGCGCTGATCAAGACGTATAATACCAACGCTCAAGTCCCAGATTCAGCTGGCACCGCGACGGCAATTCTCTCTGGATATAAGACAAATATAGGTGCGGTGAACGTTCGGCCCGATACAAGTCTGGATAAAATGTTCTTAGAAGGCTGCGGCGGGGACACGCTTCCGACCCTGACGGATAAAGCGAAAAGCGCAGAAAAGTCAGTTGGCGTCATTTCAACCGCCCGTCTGACCCATGCCACGCCTGCCGTTATGTATTCTCACACCGTCAGCCGCGACATCGAAGCGGATAAGGATTTGCAAGCCCCGTTCGATTATGAGGGCTGCACTAGTATTGCCCAGCAACTGATAGAGAGCGACGTCGATCTTGCGCTAGGCGGGGGACGTAAAGAATTCACGGATGAACAGGTTGCGGCTTGGCCCGGCAGCCTCGCGAGCACAAAAGAAGAGATGCTCGCCGCTCCGACAGACGCCCGTGTGCTTGGCCTCTTTAATCGCAGTCATATGTCCTACCAAGCCGACCGCTCCGAAACAGAAGAACCCTCCCTCGCGGAGATGACCACATTTGCGATGGATCGCCTGTCCAAAGATAAGGACGGCTATGTCATGATGATTGAAGCCGGACGGATTGACCATGCCCATCACGGCACAAATGCTTACCGCGCCCTCAAAGACCTGCAAGCCTTGGATGATGCGGTCGCCGCAGCGGTCGCCAAAGCCGACGAGAACACCTTGATATTGGTGACAGCCGATCACAGCCACGTCTTTACAATGGCAGGATATCCGGTGCGCGGAAATCCAATCTTGGGATTATCTCGATCCGTTGACCGCGACACGGGCGGACCAGCGAAAGATTATCAACTGGATGAGGATGGCAAGCCTTACACCACGCTCGGCTATCACAATGGCCCAAATATCCGCGAAACGGACTCAGACGTGCTGACCGATAATATGGTTCAGGCCCCGGATTATCGTCAGCAGACAGCTGTCCGTTTGGGCAGCGAAACCCATGCAGGCGAAGATGTGGCGCTTTACGCGACAGGTCCAGGCGCGGCGCGTTTTAATGGCGTGATGGAGCAAGACGAGATTGGACAAATTTTGGCTGATCTTCTGGCGGAATAAGTCGTCATAGCGGCACATTATATATGACGCGTGAAAACCTGCCTGACTTACGGGGTCCGCAGCGACGAAAATTGCTGCGGATACCGCTCTTTCCGTGGGAAATTCGCGGCCTACCGCGTACCTTCAAGCAGGCCCGCGCAAATGTTAAAGACGCCCCGCCCGTCATTGTGGTCCCCGGCCTATGGGCGAATGACAAAACGATGCGTGTGCTACGCCGCTTTCTGATAAAATGCGGCTATGACGCGCAGGGCTGGGAGATGGGACGCAATCTGGCCGGGAAAGGCTGGGCCGGCAAAATCTCTGACCTATCAGACGGCTGGGCCAAGGGCGAGCGTGAGCGCCCCAATCACGGCGAGGCGAATGTCCCGGCCCTCTGCGATCAGTTTGGCGCGTCTGTAAAACGCCGCAGCGAAGCCTTGAGCCGCCCCATCGCTTTGGTCGGCTGGAGCCTCGGCGGGATGCTCGCCCGCGAAGCAGCGCGCGATTACCCCGATCACGTCAGCGTCGTGATAACGCTGGGCAGTCCTTTGATTGGCGGGCCGAAATATAGTTTCGTCAACGGCAGATATCGCCGCCGGGGATTGGATGTCGATTGGATTACCGAGCAAACGATCAAAAGACACGAGACCCCAATCCAATGCCCCGTTACCTCTATATATTCAAAACATGATGCGATTGTGCATTGGAGCGCCTCGATCGACAGATGGACACCTCACGCCAAACATCATGAAGTCGATTGCACCCACACAGCTTTCGGATTTCATCCACCGACATTTAACATCATAAAATGCGAACTGGACGAGGTTTTCTGCGACTAACCTATAGAAGCATCACTATAACATAGCCAACCTCTATATAAACGATAGAAAATTTGTAGGACCCTTAATAACGATTTTATGAACCCTTTTGCGCTTTGAGCGCGTAAGTATGTCAGAAGGTCGCAGTTCGCGGCTGTTCAGATATAACTTTAACAAGGGATTTCGTTATGAACGGACTTTCAAAAACAACTCTCATTCTCGGTATTGCAGCCATTGGTCTGTCGGCTTGCTCCGGCGCGGACACAACAGAAACAATGTCGGATGTCAAAGATGGCGCTGTGAAAGCGGTTGCTGCTGCATCAGGCGATCTATGCACAACAATGGGTCCGCAAACACCGCGTGATATCTCATCTAAGGTTGGGTTGAACACAACGACTTTCGGTATGGCACCTGCCAGCACAAAGATGAACCTGTGCAACATCCACACCCACACCAATGCTGAACATAAAGGGCCGGGCTTTAACGTCTTTGTCAATAATACGGATAGCGGCGGATATGCCTGTAACGGCACGGCGGATCTGACGGCTGCCGAAAAAGCGCCATATGCGAATAATGACTATCAAGGCGCCAATCCGGGCGACACGATTGAAGTCCACTGGGTTCACACGACTTGCGACACAACGCCCGGCGAGAGCCTCGCGCCTTGCGTGTCCTGTGATGACCCAACCCTGCGCGTCGAAACCCAAGTTTTCTTGGTCGTGAATGACCGCAGCGCTGCGGACTTCATGGACTATGCCTATGCCGGAAACAAAGTCGGTGGATTGCATCAGCCAAAAGCCTTGCCAACAGGCACAGGCTCACCGGTTCAATTCCTCGGCTCAACAACCGGGCCAAGCTACACCCAGAAAGTCTGCTCCCCGGCGCAGGTCACATGGTCCGTCCGTCCGCAATGTCAGAAAGTTGACGTGGCCTCACTCGATGCCTGGGCAGAAAGCGGCAATGTCTTTAACGAAACAAAAAGCCATGGCGTCCGTCAGCTCGTCACAGCGCCGGAGCTGTTGTCTGAAATCAACTAAGCGATTTTCAGCGCATCTAAATGAGAAAGCCCCGCTCGGTGTTATTTGCGAAACGCAATATACGCCGGGCGGGGTTTTTTAATGGAAGGTAGCCGCATCTTGATATTGCGAAACGTTTTGTGAGCCTGACCCTAGTCCCGCAACAGCTCATTCACGCCAGTTTTCGCCCGCGTTTTGGCATCGACCGTTTTCACGATCACAGCACAGGCGAGACTATGGGAGCCATCTTTTGCCGGCATCGTTCCAGGAACAACAACCGAATAAGCTGGGACTTCGCCAAAGTGAATTTTACCGCTCGCGCGGTCATAGATTTTCGTCGATTGCGAGAGAAATACGCCCATGGCAAGGACTGCGCCTTCACGGACAATCACGCCTTCGACAACTTCGGAACGCGCGCCGATAAAACAATTATCTTCAATGATGGTCGGATTGGCTTGCAACGGCTCAAGCACGCCGCCTATGCCAACACCGCCGGACAAATGCACATTCTCGCCAATCTGCGCGCAGGACCCAACCGTCGCCCAGGTGTCAACCATTGTGCCTGACCCGACCCGTGCGCCAATATTTACATAGGACGGCATCAACACCGCATTGGGCGCGATAAAAGATCCGCGCCGCACGGTGGCAGGCGGGACGACGCGAAAGGCAGCGTCCGCGAAATCGCGTTCTGTCCAACCTTCGAATTTGGACGGGACCTTATCATAAAAATGCCCGTCCTGGGGTCCGCCCGTCATCATCGCATTGGGATGCAAACGAAAGCCGAGGAGCACCGCTTTTTTCAGCCATTGATGGACGGTCCAATCGCCATTTCCGGCCTTAGACGCCACGCGGAATGTGCCATTATCCAATCCAGCAATCGCCGTTTCAACGGCATCGCGATGCTCGCCTCTGGTGTCAGGCGAGAGAGACGCACGGTCTTCCCACGCAGCTTCAATCATGGTTTCAAGTGTATTGGTCATGGCAGGGATCCTAAAAAATCAGGGAGTAAAATCGGGGAAAGCATAGTCGCGAGAGAGACGGCGTCAACGCGAAGCTCGCGCGCGCACCGACATTTTATTGTAAAACTGCAAAGGCAGATGAACCTTTTGCGTTTTGGCGGAGACTATAAGATGAAAAACACCCCAAGGGGCTTATGAAAACTGAAGACAAACAGAGAGAGTTAAAGGCGGCGCTAGACGTTTATCAGGTCGGCCTTGCCGCTGATGGTGACGCACGGGCCTTTGATTTGCTCTATCGACGTTGGCATCCGCAGCTTTTGCGTTTCGCCTATCGGTTGACTGGAAATCCCGATGAGGCGCGCGATGTGATGCAAGAGGCTGCTCTGACGGTTGCACGCGATATTCATAAGCTGCGCGACCCGGCCAGATTTTCAGCTTGGGCTTATACAATCGTTAGGCGGCGCGCGGCGGACCATATTGAGATATCTGTTCGCGCCCGAAAATTAGCGTCTGACATGCCAGAGCCGGACATCCAAATCGGCGCAGAGGCGAGATTATCCTTACGACAAGCTTTAGCCCGGCTGCCAGAGTCTGACCAATTGATGTTAACCTTATTTTACGTCGACGGCCTACGAGGCACCGAAATCGCGGCGGCGCTTGGCATTCCATTGGGGACACTTAAATCCCGATTATTTACTGCACGGCAGAAACTTAAAACGATTTACGAGACTGAAATAGGAGACCAAAATGACTGATTTTGACACCGCAATGAAAGATATTTTGAGCGAAGCAGATGCCGAATTTATAGGCGATACAATTGACGAAACGGGATATTATAAAACTGTCTTCGGCAGCCTGCGCGGTCAAGGCCAGGGCATGAGCCGCATGGCCTGGTGCGGCATTATAATTTTTGGCAGCATCCTTATCCTCTCGCTGTGGCAGATGATTATTGCGGAAGATTTGCGGTTACAGATATTTTGGGGTGTGTTCGCGATTTTGACGAACTCTGCACAAATCGCGTTGAAGCTTTGGTTCAATATGCAAATGAACCGCCGCGCCCTCTCTCATGAAATTCGCAAACTGCAACTTGCCGTGATGGCAAAACCCTAGCGTTTCACGACCATCAGATGGAGCGCTTCCAAAAATCGGGAGCGGTCACGATGCGTAAATGGCGGTGGGCCGCCGACGGTCGGCATCTCTGCACCTGCTCGCAAATCCGCCATGATGGCGCGAACGGCGATCTGGCTGCCAATCGTGTCCATCGTCATGGGCTTGCCGTTTGAGCCCAAAATGCGCCCGCCGGATTTGAGCACGCGTTCCGCCAGCAAAATATCCGAGGTAATGACGATGGCATCCGAATTGGCAGCTTTTGCAATGAAATCATCGGCGGTATCAAAACTGTCATCAACGAGGCGAAAGGAAAACCCCGGCTCTTTCGGCACGCGGATATAACTATTGGCCACAACGGTCACAGGAACGCCATGGCGCCGCGCAACCTTATAAGTCTCATCCCGAACCGGACAGGCATCGGCGTCGATATAAATGTGAGTTGGCATGGCGGCTTCATAGGACAGCTCTGGTCTTTCGAGCAAGCGCGCGTTAGGGCGCGGTCATGAGCCCCGCCACACAAGATGAAGACAGATTTGCTGCCTTTCGGCATAGCGCCTTTAAGCGCTATTTTTGGGCGCGATTTCTGACGGCGAGCGCGACGCAGATTGTGGCGACAGCGGTTGGGTTTCAGCTCTGGACGCTGACGAAGGATGCTTGGCTCCTTGGCCTGATTGGTCTTGTGCAATTTTTACCGGCTTTGCTGCTGGTTCTGGTCACAGGTTTGGCCGCTGATGTTTTCGGACGCAGGCGAGTTATGGGCTTGGCGATCCTATTAAAAATGCTTTGCGCGATAGGGATTTTGACGCTGTCCATGACAGGACAGTTTCTGCCGGCTTTGGTATTGGGGGCGCTCACATTATTCGGTGTCGCCCGCGCCTTTCATACACCGGCCTCCAGCTCTCTTGTCGTGAATGTCGTCCCGAAATCTGACTTCGCGAATGCGGTGGGTTGGATCACATCTAGTTGGCAACTCGCGTCTATTGTCGGCCCAGCGATTGGCGGGGTCCTCTATTATCTTTCGGCGACTCTGGCCTATTCCTCCGCCGTTGTCATATTCGCCCTTTCGGCAACGCTAATTTTCTCCCTAGAAAAGCCCAATCAAGATATGGAAACAGCCCCGACGAGTTGGAAAACCCTCAGCGGTGGATTTCGATATATCTGGCAGGAGAAAATCGTCTTGGGCGCGATCTCGCTTGACCTTTTTGCGATCTTGCTTGGCGGGGCCGTCGCCCTGCTCCCGATTTATGCGGAAGACATATTAAACGTCGGCGCCATCGGGAACGGGTTGTTGCGGGCCTCGCCCGGTATCGGCGCCATTATTATGGCGGGGGTCCTTATTCGTTTCCCTGTGCGGGATCATGCCGGAACTATTTTGCTTTTATCCGTGGCGGGTTTCGGCGCGGCAACCGCCGTCTTTGGTGTGTCCAAACTCGCTTGGCTCTCCATCCTGATGCTGTCCCTGCTGGGCGCCTTTGACATGGTCAGCGTCTATATTCGCGAAATTATGCTTCAACTCTGGACGCCGGATCGTGTGCGCGGACGGGTCAATGCGGTGAACTCTATTTTCCTCGGCGCGAGTAATGAGCTGGGCGAATTCCGCGCCGGGACAATGGCGGCGGTTTACGGGGCAGTCTTCACCGTCGCAGCCGGCGGCGCAGCGGCTATCGGCATTGCGGGTCTATGGCGGATATTATTCCCGGAAATGTCAAAGACCCGAAAGTTGGAGGCTCCCGAAAACCTAAAGGAGTGAGGCAACCCAGTCGGGCACGAGCTGTGTGGCAGGGCCATGCCGGGCGTCATGAAAAGCCGCGCTGCCTTGCGAGGGGTCCAAATTTAGCTCGAGAGTTTTTGCGCCAAAGGTCTTCGCCAAATGTACAAAACCGGCGGCTGGATAAACCGCGCCGGATGTGCCGATGGACACAAATAGATCACAGTCCTGAACAGCGGCCTCCAACCTGCGCATCTGATAAGGCATTTCGCCAAACCAAACGATATCCGGTCTAGGCCCGCCACGCGTTTTGCAAGCTGGACAAGGTGTCTCTACACTCAAATCGTCCGCTTGCCGCCAGCGATGATCACATGCGCTGCAGAATGCCGAAAGCAATTCGCCGTGCATATGAATGACATCCGATGATCCGCCGCGCTCATGTAGATCGTCCACATTCTGCGTGACCAGCGTCACCTGCCCTGCAAATTCAGACTGTAATCGCGCCAAAGCGATATGGGCCGCATTCGGCTCAACAGCTGACAGCGCAGCGCGGCGTAAATTATAGAAGCGGTGAACTAACACCGGGTCTGCCGCAAAGCCTTCGGGCGTCGCAACTTTCCCGACCGCATCGCCTTCCCACAGACCGCCCGCATCACGGAAGGTTTGAATACCGCTCTCGGCGGAAATGCCTGCGCCTGTGAGGATGACAATGTGCTCAATTTTTGACATGGAAGACCTATGACATCTGTTTTATTCGTTTGCCTAGGAAATATCTGCCGCTCGCCCACAGCAGAAGCGGTATTTCGGGCCCGCGCGGGAAACTCCGGCATCATAATTGATAGCGCCGGAACAGGCGCTTGGCATGCGGGTGAAAGCCCCGACCCGCGCAGCCGGGCGGAAGGTGAGCGCCGAGGCTATAGTTTTGCAGGACAGGCCGCGCGAAAAGTGTGCGTTCAGGATTTTCACGACTTTGACTTAATCCTCGCGATGGACGCGTCGAATCTCTCCGAGTTAAAGTCCATTCAACCCCGTGATGGCACAGCCACGCTATCGCTCTTTCTTCCGGACGGATCAGATGTTCCCGACCCTTATTATGGCGGACCGGATGGATTCGTAAAGGTTGTCGATTTAATAGAAGACGCTTGCGATGTCTGGCTGACCCAAATGACTACAGAACAGACAAAAAGCGCAGTGGACAGCTCGCCGTCAAAAGCTTAATCGGCGTCAAGTATATTTCTAGGATGGGCGAACGGCTCAGAAGGACATTTTCTCATGGCGGCAAATCCGGGTCTTGT
>CAZSKH010000091.1:0-8703 GCA_964607395.1 uncultured Algimonas sp. | reverse complement strand
TCTCACCGAAGAACAAACCCTTATTCAGGATATGGCGCGGCAATTTGCGAGCGCTGAACTCGCGCCGCATTCGGCCATGTGGGATGAGGAAAAGTTTCTGGACCGTGCTGTCTTTTCCAAAGCAGCAGAACTCGGGTTTTGCGGAATTTACACGTCGGAGGAACATGGGGGGACGGCTCTGTCTCGCCTGGACTCGGCCTTGGTTTTTGAACAACTCGCAGCAGGGGATGTCTCGCATACGGCCATGCTCACCATCCACAATATGGCGACATGGATGATTGACCGTTACGGCGATGCAGCGCTGCGCGCAAAATATGTGCCGCGCTTGACAGCAGGAGACTTTATCGCAAGCTACTGCCTGACCGAACCGGGCGCAGGTTCCGACGCAGCATCGCTTTCGACCAAAGCCACCCGCGACGGGGATGACTATATCCTCAACGGCACCAAGACCTTTATCTCCGGCGCGGGATGGTCAGATATTTATGTCGTCATGGCCCGCACATCGGATGATGGGGCGCGCGGAATTTCCTGCTTCGTTGTTGAGAAAGGCACAGACGGTTTGAGCTTTGGCGCGACCGAGAAGAAAATGGGCTGGAACGCACAGCCAACAGCGCAAGTGATTTTCGAAGATTGCCGTATCCCGGCGAGCAACCGTGTCGGCGGTGAGGGCGAAGGCTTTCGTTTTGCCATGTCGGGCCTCGACGGCGGGCGCATAAATATAGGTGCGTGTAGTCTCGGCGGGGCACAAAAAGCGCTCGATGCAACCTTGGAATATACCAAGGACCGCAAGCAATTCGGTAAATCCATTGGCGCATTTCAGAACACACAATTCATGCTGGCCGATATGGCGACGGAATTAGAGGCCTCACGCCTGATGCTTTATCGCGGCGCAGACCTCATTGATCAAAAAGCCCCCAATGCGGGCGCAGCCTGCGCGATGGCGAAACGTTTTGCGACGGATATGTGTTCAAAAATCGCGAATGACGCGCTGCAACTTCACGGGGGTTATGGCTATTTGAAAGATTATCCGCTGGAACAAATTGTGCGAGATTTGCGGGTGCATCAAATTCTCGAAGGCACGAACCAGATCATGCGTATGATTGTTGGGCGGAGCTTAACGCGGCAATAGATTAGGGGGCGAAAATGAGCCAAATTTTAGCACGAAAAACCGGAGCCATCGGCCATATCACACTGGACCGCCCCGAAGCCTTAAATGCGCTGACGGAAGAGATGTGCGTTGGAATAACCCGCGCGCTTCAGGCCTACGCCGCCGATCTCGAAATCGGCGCAGTCGTCCTTGACGGTGCAGGTGAGCGAGCGTTTTGTGCGGGGGGTGACGTAATCTTGCTGCATGATAGCGGCAAGGCGGGTGACAGCCGAGCCGAAAATTTCTGGCGGATCGAATATGCGTTGAATGAACTCATCCACCGTTATTCAAAACCCTACATCACACTCATTGACGGCTTCGTGATGGGCGGCGGCGTTGGCCTGTCTGTCCATGGGCGGTTGCGCGTTGCGGGCGACACAACACGGTTTGCCATGCCCGAAACAGGGATCGGATATTTTCCGGATGTGGGCGGGACGTATTTTCTGCCCCGATTGGGCAATGCCATTGGCAACTGGCTGGGGCTGACGGGTGCAAATATCGGACCGGGGCAAAGCTATGAGATTGGCGTTGCTAATGCTTATGTGCCTTCGGCGCGGCACGACGATTTAATCGCAGCTTTAGCGGCAACCGATTTAGACGGGAGCGACAGCGCCGTTGCCAATGTGATGAGGGGCTTTGTACAGAGACCGCCAGTAGGCGAGCCCCTCCCCGCTGCCCTGTCCTGTTTCGATGAAACCTCCGTCCCAGCTATTTTGCGCGCTCTCGATGCTGAGGGTTCAGAATGGGCCGCCAAGCAAGCGAAGTCCATGCGGCGGAAATCTCCGCTCGCCCTCGCCGTGACCTTGGAAGCTATGCGGCGCGGGGCAACATTGCGATTTCGCGAGGCCATGGCGCGAGAGCTGGATTACTCGCTCGGCTTCCTGAAAACGCAGGATTTCTACGAAGGTATTCGCGCGCAATTAATTGATAAAGACCGCAATCCGAAATGGTCACATGACATGGGCGAGGTCACACCTGCACAAGTGTCCCGGGTCCTTTCGCGGCACGCCACGTCCCCTCTGGAGTTTTTACCATGAGTACACTCGCCTTTATTGGGTTGGGCAATATGGGCCTTGGCATGGCGGCCAACCTCGCCAAAGCCGGATATGAAGTTCGCGCCTTAGACATTAGTCCTGACGCCATCGCGAAGGCCGTGGATGCGGGATGCATCCAAGCGGCGAATGCGAAAGACGCCGTCGTCCCTGCCGACATTGTCGTCACAATGCTGCCCGCCGGGAAACATGTTGAGCTAGTCTATGCGGATGTCATGAGCCACGCGCGGCCCGGGACCCTGTTCATTGATTGCTCGACTATTGATGTGGACACGGCGCGCAAAGTTATCGCGGCAGCAGAAAGCAAAGGCTTTGCCATGATCGACGCCCCCGTCTCCGGCGGGGTCAGCGGGGCGGCGGCAGGCACGTTGACATTTATGTGCGGCGGAACGGATGACGCTTACGCGCGCGCGAAGCCACTCTTGGAAATCATGGGCAAAAATATCTTTCACGCGGGCGGTGCGGGGAACGGTCAAGTCGCCAAAATCGCGAATAATATGCTGCTGGGCATTCATATGATCGGCACATGCGAGGCCTTTAATCTGGCCGAGAAACTCGGGTTAGATGCGCAAACATTTTACGATATTTCATCAACCGCGTCGGGCCAGAATTGGTCCATGACGAGCTACTGCCCTGCCCCCGGCCCCGTTGAGTCCGCGCCGTCCAACCGCGATTACCAACCTGGTTTTGCGGCGGCGATGATGCTCAAAGATTTGCGCCTTGCGCAAGACGCCGCACAATCCGCCAAAGCCGCCACGCCGCTGGGGGCGCAAGCCATGGCGCTTTACGCTTTGATGGAAAGCGCAGGGCAAGATGGACTGGACTTTTCGGGCGTGATGAAACTCATCGACGGCTCCCTCTAAGCCCCGCCTGAGAGCAACTCCGTATTTCCGCCGCTGGCCGTGGTATCGATGCAGATATGTTGCTCTGCGGTCAGGGCCCAGATGATGTCTTTGCCCGTTGCGAGTGGTAAGATTGGACCGTTTCGCCGCGACAACGCTTGTCTGGCTATACGTTGACTTTCCGCCGTTCCCCAAAGGATGACACTCGCAAAGCCGTGCAGACTCTCCAAAGCGTCCAAGTCTAAATTTGGAAGCGCCACGCCGACGCCGCCTGCTGCCCTGACAAGATTTAATTGTAGCTCAACATCTGGCCCCAAACATAATGTGCGTCCGCGAATGAAAGTCGTGAGCCGGTTGCTTTCGCCGGTTGGCCCCGGGCAGTCGAGTGTGTGCAGCGCCCTAGGTTCAACCGTAGCCGCCGCGTCGATGAGGCTTTGCGCTGTCTCCAAATCTATCAGGCTTCGGTCTTTAGGCGTCGGTAAATGTTCGACTGGCGTAGATTGGAATCGCGGTAAATAGTCCGGTCCGCCCGCTTTTGGCCCCGTGCCTGACAGGCCCGATCCGCCGAAAGGTTGACTGCCAACAACCGCGCCAATTTGGTTGCGATTCACATAAATATTTCCGACCCGCAATTCCCGCGTGATGTCATCCACTCGCGTATCAATGCGGGTGTGGAGGCCAAAAGTGAGCGCATAATCCGCCGCGTCAATTTCCTTGACGATCGCCGGTAAATTCTCGGGATCGAACTTCGCGACATGCAGAACCGGTCCAAAAATTTCTTCCCTTACCTCGGCCCTGCCAGCCACCTGAATAAGTGTGGGTTGAATAAAATGACCCGTCTCCGGCAAATCACAGGATTGGTGAACAATATCAGATTTTGCGATATAGGCAGAGAAGCGCGCGCGGGCTGTTTCATCAATGACAGGACCGACATCTGTGGCCATCTCCCACGGTTGACCGAGATGTAATTCATCCATGGCCTCGGTGAGCATTTTTAGAACAGGCTCGTAAATATCTTCCTGTAAATAAAGCAAACGGAGCGCCGAGCATCTTTGCCCTGCACTCTGAAAGGCGCTGGCTATAATGTCGGTTACGGCCTGCTGCGGGAGCGCGGTGCTGTCGACGATCATACAATTAATCCCGCCTGTTTCCGCAATGAGCGGCGCAGACGGCGAGAGATGATCAGCGACCGTGCGGTTGATAATTTGAGCCGTCTTTGTACTGCCCGTAAAAACAACGCCTTTCGCGCGTGGATCAGAGGTCAGCGCCGCCCCGATAACCGCGCCCTCACCCGGCAAGGTCTGCAAGGCGGTTTTCGGCACGCCTGCTTTATGTAAAACCTCCACCGCCAAATGCGCGATAAGGCAGGTGGCTTCGGCAGGTTTCGCGATGACTGCATTCCCAGCAGCTAAGCCTGCCGCGATTTGTCCAAGGAAGATCGCCAGCGGAAAATTCCATGGCGCGATGGTCACGACAACGCCCAATGGCTCATCCGAATGCAGTTCTGCTTGGTCCGCATAATAGCGTAGAAAATCGACGGCTTCCCGCAATTCCGCCACGGCGTCGGCCGCGGTCTTCCCTGCTTCCCGTGCGAGCAAGGCGAAGAGTTCTGCATGTCGGGATTCTAAAATATCCGACGCGTGACGCAGAATTTTAGCCCGCTCGGCGACGGGCGCGGCCCAAGGCTTTGCCGATTGAAAGGCAAGGTCGACGTGTTTCGGCGTTGCATATTGCACCGTTCCAACGCGGTCTGCGCCATTGGCGGGATTTAAAAGGTCGATAGTTTTACCCTTTGCCAGTGAGCGTTTCGCGATTTGTGGTTTGGCCTGCCATGTTGTCTCAACGAAACGCTCGCGGCTTTTCACAAATTCAGCCAACACGTCAGGGTCTTGCAAATCCCACCCCCTAGAGTTTTGGCGCGGAGCAAATATGTCTCTTGGCGGCATAGCTGAGGAGTCGATGTCTTGTTCAAACGGGTCTTTAATAATCGTTTCAATCGGAACATCGCGGTCCGTAATCTGGCTGACGAATGAAGAGTTAGCTCCGTTCTCCAGCAAGCGCCGTACAAGATAAGCGAGCAAATCCCTATGCACCCCAACCGGCGCATAGATACGGCACGGCAAGCCGGTATCCTGGCGCAGGATTTCATGCAAAGCGTCGCCCATGCCGTGCAGGCGCTGAAATTCAAATCCTGTTTTATTGTCTCCGGCCAGCGCTAGAACTTCCGCAGCACTTCGCGCATTATGCGTGGCAAATTGCGGATAGATTTGCGGTCGCAAACCCAGCAGTTTTTGCGCGCAGAGCATATAATTTCGGTCGGTTTCGGCCTTTTGTGTGAACACCGGATAATGGTCATGGCCTCCGACTTGGGCGTGTTTAATCTCGCCGTCCCAATAAGCGCCTTTGACCAAGCGGACCATAAAGCGGCGGTTCGTCGATTTCGCGAGATCCGCGATCCAGTCGATGACGGAAGAGGCCCGCTTCCCATAAGCCTGCACGACGAGGCCTAATCCGTCCCACTCGGCTAGGACGGGGTCCCTCGCAAGCGCCTGGAAAATCTCCAGCGAAAGGTCGAGCCTGTCGGCTTCTTCGGCGTCAATATTGAGTCCCATCCCAGAGCTGGCCGCGAGATGCGCGAGACCCGAAATACGCGGCAGGAGTTCTGTCATGACACGGTCTTTTTGCAAAGTCTCATAGCGCGGATGCAACGCCGAAAGTTTTACCGATATTCCCGGATTATCATGCACAGAGGACGAATTACAAAAAGGTGCGAGAGCCTCCGCTGCCTCACGATAGGCGGTTTCATAGCGGCGCGCATCGGCTGTGGAAATCGCGGCTTCACCCAGCATATCAAAAGAATAGCGATATCCGCCGCGGCGGTTTTTCAGCGCGTCTTCTATCGTTTGGCCAAGCACAAATTGCCGTCCCATTTCGCGCATGGCTTGTTTGACGGCTGTGCGAATGACGGGCTCGCCCATGCGTTTGACGAGATTGCGAACCGTTTTGACGAGGCCGCGGCTGTCATCCGTATCGAGAACTTTCCCCGTTAGCATGAGGCCCCAAGTCGAGGCATTTACGAGGGTAGAGCTGCTTTTATTGATATGGGCGCTCCATTCGGACGGCGCGATTTTATCCTCTATCAACGCGTCCATTGTCTCTGAGTCCGGGACGCGCAGTAGCGCCTCGGCGAGGCACATGAGAGCAACCCCTTCATCCGAAGACAGACCATATTCGCCCAGAAATGTCTCCATCAAGCCCGGTTTGGCGTCATTGCGCAATGCGGTTACAAGCACTCTGGCTAGCTCTGTAGCCGTTTGACGGGTCTCAGCTGACGGAATATTTGAGTGCATATCTGTGTCCTTAGATGCGAAATGGACGTAATTTCATGAACACCTATTTCTTGGGACGCGCAAGCGAAAACATACCGTCTCATTTGTTTTCAAAACGAGACATGATGCAAATCTATTTCAAGACTTCGCTGACGAAATTTAGACCACGGTATAATCCAATAGCTCGACATCTGTCGACAAATAGCCGGGTTGGACAGGTTCAGTTTTCGTAAGATCCGTCGTGAGATATTTCTTATTATCGTCACAGAATATCGTCACGATTTTATCATTCGGAAACTCTCGCGCGAGTTTCAAAGCGGCAATCAAATTCGCGCCCGAACTAATCCCGACGGCCAAGCCCAGCTCTGCCGAGAGCTTTTGCGCCATAATGATACCGTCGCCGTCATTGACGCAGACAATTTTATCCAGGGTTTTCAGGCAAACAATTTCCGGAATAAATTCATCCGACACGCCTTGAATACGGTGTTTACCAACTTTGTGACCCGTCGTCAGGGTCGGCGATTCTGCCGGCTCCATGGGGTGGATTTTTGTGTTTGCACAGACGCTCTGTAACGCCCGGCCCACGCCCATAACCGTTCCGCCTGTGCCCACGCCTGCGACAAAACGGTCGGGACAATCACCGAGTTGCGCAACGATTTCAGGGCCAGTGCCTTTGCAATGTGCGTTACAATTATCGGGGTTCGAGAACTGCCGCGGCAAGAACACGTCATTGCGCGTTCGGGCCAAATCCTCGGCCTTTTGGATGGACCCAAGAAAACCGCCTTCTTCATGACTGACGAGGATGACCTCCGCGCCATAGCCTTGCATCAAGGCGTTCCGCTCTGCGCTCATCCAATCGGGCATGTAAATCCGAACGGGATGCCCGAGGGCGCGGCCCAAAGCGCAAAACGCAATGCCCGCATTGCCGGATGTCGCCTCAACGATCATATCCCCTTTGTGCAGCGCGCCCGATGTGTAGGCGCAGCGCAGCACTTCGAGCGCCATGCGGTCTTTAATCGAGCCCGAGAGATTGAAATATTCCAGCTTCGCATAGAGCGTCCGCACCACCGCTTTATCTTTCAAGGTCACAGAAATCAGCGGCGTCTTACCGATCAATTTATCCAGCGTGGCAAACATCGGCGGAAGGGGCATTTCGGCCGCGACATCCGATGATGACTGCGGAGGTGTATCTAATAGAGTCGTCTGGAGCATGGTCTTATCCCTTTTCGCCAGACTGACAGCGTGTTTGCCGAATTTCTTGCGTCATTCTTCCAAAATTTTATATGACATGATAAAATTTTATGATATTTTTTCCTAATGAACGAAAATTTACACAAGCATGACGTTAAGATTTTGGAAATTCTCCAAATTGATGCGACACGTTCTCTGGAATCGATTTCTGAGGAGATAGGCGTTTCGCTCAACACCTGTTGGCGGCGGGTTCGGAATTTGGAAACAAACGGAATTTTGGAACGCCGGGTCGCCTTGGTGGATAATGTCAAAATCGGACTGCCGCTCACTGTCTTTGTGTCTGTGCGCACGGATGATCATTCCGAAGCCTGGGCGGACCGGTTCACAAAGGCCGTCGATAGCGTGCCGGAAATCGTCGAGTTTTACCGCCTCGCGGGCGATGTCGATTACATTCTCAAAATGATGGTCGGCAGCGTCGCCGATTATGACCGCGTCTATCAAGGCCTGATTTCCAAGGTTAGATTATCCGATGTGTCGGCCAGTTTCGCCATGGAAAAACTGAAATTTACAACTGAGCTTCCGGTCCGCCAAGCCCTTAAAGGTGCCTCATGAGCTTTACCGATATTGCCGCCACAAATGCGATGTTCGCAAAATATTTTGGCGCAGACCACGCCTTGCATGAGGTGACGGAGATGCGCGACGGCTTTGCCGCGATCCGCTTGGACACCGATGCCAGCCACCAACGCCCCGGCAATATGGTCAGCGGCCCCACGCAAATGACCCTCGCCGATACGGTCGCCTATGTCTGCGTTTTCACAAAACTTGGCATTACGCCCATGGCGGTGACCTCCAGTTTGAATATGCATTTTCTGCGGCCTTGCATTGGACCCGGCGTGCGGGCGGAAGGAAGGATGGTGCGCATCGGGAAAACGCTGGCCGTCGTAAATGTGCGGATTTTCGGGGATGGGCATGATGATCCTGCGGCTGTTTCGACGGTGACTTACGCGCTTCCTAAGCCTACGCAGGAGTAAAGGCTCACAGCCCATCATCCTGATTTCAGGGCGGACTGCCGAGAGACATTTATTAAGCGGGACGGCCCGCAGGGATGTCTCCCCGATGGAAAGACCAAAGGGATGACAGAT
>CAZSKH010000090.1:0-8780 GCA_964607395.1 uncultured Algimonas sp. | reverse complement strand
CTCCGAGCGCAAAGGCATCAACGTGGTCAATACGGTTCTACCGATGTCGGCCATGACGGATAAAGATCGGGTGGATATGGCCTTCGCCCTGACGCTAGATGTCGATTACATCGCGCTATCGTTTGTTCAAACGTCTAAAGACGTTAGGGATGCGCGTAAAATTATTGGCGACAAGGCCGGGATTATCGTGAAAATCGAAAAGCCGTCCGCCGTTGAGGATTTGGACTCGATCCTCATCACCGCCGATGCGGCGATGGTCGCGCGGGGAGATTTGGGCGTTGAGCTTCCGCTTGAAGAAGTCCCTGTTGTTCAGCGCCGGATAATACGCAAATGCCAGGCATTGGGTAAGCCCGTGATAGTGGCGACCCATATGTTGGAGTCCATGATCGACGCGCCGACCCCGACACGCGCCGAAGCCTCTGATGTAGCGAGCGCGGTCTATCAGGGGGCAGATTGTGTTATGTTATCAGCAGAAACCGCCGTCGGGCGTCATCCTGCAACGGCCGTGGCAATTATGGACCGCATTATTTCGTCAGCAGAACGCGACCCGATTTTATGGGAATATTTCAAATCTATCCTGCTGCCTTACGAAGCTACCGCCGAGGATGCGATCTCTGGCGCAGTGCGGGGAATCGCGACGAAATTGAATGCGAAGGCCGTCTTGGGGTACACGCTAACAGGATCGACCGTGCAGCGCATCAGTCGCGAACGTCCACCGTGCCGGATTTTGGGATTAACCCCCAACATGCGAACGGCCTCCCGTCTCGCTCTCAACTGGGGAGTCGTGCCCGTCGTAACCGAAGATCCCGCCGATTTTGACGATATGATGGGCCGCGTGTCAGGCCTTGTTAAAGAAAAACTGAATCTTGAGACAGGTGATACGGTTATGATTTCGGCTGGCGTACCCTTCGGCCAACCTGGCAGAACCAATACGCTGAATATTTCGAAGGTAGATTAGTCGAAAATGCCTCTCCCGCGCGCGTGAGAGAGGCAATATATTTCCTAAAGCTTAGCCGTAATCGAGAACCGGAAATTCCGTCCTGGTTGCGGGACGAGATCTTTCAGGAAACTCGTATGCTGGCGGGCCTCTGTGTCCAAAATATTTAACACTGAGAACCGGAGCGCAACATTTTCCGCGCCAGCGGGCGCTTTCCATGTCAGGAAACCGTTGATGAGATTGTAATTTTCCGTTGGCAATTCGAACGCGCCCAGATCATTGGCTTCTGCCACATATTCCCATTCAGCGCGAAGTTTCACACGGTCGTTCTCCGCTTCCAGGCCTGTGAGGACGGACAGGGGCGGGATGCGGGGAAGATTGCCGGCATCCGTCTTGGCACGGACATATTCAACCAAAGCATCTGCTGAGAGATCGAAATCTCCCGCGGACGCAAACTGCGTCTTACCTACCGCTTCGAAACCGTAGAATTTGGCGTCGTCAGCCACGAATTGGAAAACGGGTAAGCCGTCTTCTTCATCCGCTGTTTGTGTCTCGAAAATGTAGTCGGAATAATCCGTATAGAACAGGTTTAGCGTGACGTTGTGATTACCCTCGCGGTGACGAATGGCGGCCTCAACACCCGTGGCGACTTCTTTGTCTAGCGTAGCATCGCCAAGCTCGAATTGGTTCGTCGCGAGGTGAGGACCATTGGAGAACAGCTCCTCAGTTGTTGGCGCGCGTTCCGTCCGGAAAACTGTCCCGCCAAAGCGAACTGCATTCGTTACGTGAATGTCACCACCTGCACTTACACTGAACAAATCAAATTGCCGCTTATCAACGACTGCAATGTTCTTCTGCAGCGTGCTTTCATAACGCGCTGCGCCCTCAAGATGGATGTTTCCGACCTCAACTTCGTGGAAGGTATAAGCGCCGATTGTTTGCGTGAGGGACGGTGGAACGAAAGCTTCTTCGCCGATAGCAGAGAAATCGCGTTCGCGAAGTTGCACACCATGTGCGGCGCGCCAATTGCCCCGTTCTGCCTGGATGACTTCTGCGCGGACTTCATAGCCTTCATTTTCGAAGATAGTTCCAACTTCGCCGGGGCCTTCAAATTCGGTATGCTTATAATCTGCATAGCCGCCGAAGATTTGGACTTTCTCAATTGGACCATCAAATTCCCAACCTGCATTCACATCAATTCGGGTTTGATCCAATTCGATAAATACACCGGCCTCTTCTTCTTCCTCTTCGTGATCATGATCGTCTTCATCCTCGTGATCCTCGTCTTCGTGGTCATCGTCGTCGTCGTGGTGATCGTCTTCTTCTTCCTCATGCCCATGTCCGCCGGGGATGCCGTAAGTCGAATTAAAACTGCTGACGGCGACACCGAAAAAGCCGCGATCTCCGACATAAGAGACGCCGCCCGTGAGGCTTGAGCTCTCCGCAAAGCTATTCTCTAACCTCCGGTTTTCGTCAAAATCATCCGGCACCTCTTCGCCTTCTTCTGCGAGTTGAGCACGGCTTTCGCCTTCAACGGGGATGTTGTAATCTTCTGCGCGGCGGCGAGTTCCGTCCAAATGGAAGACGAGGTTTCCGGCGCGTTGGTCGATGGAGGCGGCGACTTCACTGGCGGAGTCGACGGAGCTAGCGCCGATGCGAACAGAGACATCTGTCTGCCCGTCGGGCATGTCGCGAGGAATACGGCCATCAATGACATTGACAATGCCGCCGGAGCCTGAGCTGCCATATCGCAGCAGGGCTGCGCCTCTGACAACTTCAATACGCTCAGCTTGAGCGGGTTCAACAGCTACAGCGTGATCAGGCGAAGCGGAGGACGCATCAATTGATCCCACGCCGTTGGTCAGGACACGAACGCGGTCGCCACCTTGGCCGCGAATGATAGGGCGAGACGCGCCTGCGCCAAAGCTGGTCGAGGATAAACCTGGCTCAAGTTTGAGGGTTTCGCCGATGGTGCCCGCGAGGCGGTCTTGGAGATCATCGCCTGATAAGATGGATTGGCCGGTGATGGCCTCATCAATGGAGCGCTCAAGCGGTGAGGCGGTGACAATGATGACGTCCTCATCGCCAATGTCTTGAGCGACAGCGATAGACGGCATGATGAATACGGAGGCCAATAGGCCGGAAGCAAGACGGGACATGAAAATACTCTTATGAATCTGAAATAGGAAAAACCGTCACGGCGAAGCGTGCGGATAAAATGAGGGGAGTCAGATTTTAGAAGGTGGTCCTCGAGGGGGCGGAGCGCGGCCATCATAGCTACAGATGCGGGCCTTTGTGGGCCGGGCGACATAATCTGCGCGTATTGGCCGAACAAAAGGCGAGGGCACCACAGCGGGTGGTGTGAGAATCTCTTGCTCTGAGGCAATCAGCGTGACCTCACAAGCAACGCCGTCATGAGAATGATCGAGACCGCCATTGGACACCGCATGCGCTTGAGAGAAACCTTGAACCGTAAAGAACAAAGCTGCCATTAGGACCATGAAGGTCTTTATGAGCGAATGACGCGACATAGCGTTACCCTATAACGTCAAAGCGGGGGCGTTCAATTCCTAACTTTTGGAAATGACAGCAATTCTGTTTTGCTGTCATTTAAAGTAATTTTGGATCGACGCGGCTTTCTACAACCTTTTTGATTGTGAGCCCCTGCACGATAATTGAGAACACAACAACGGCATAGGTCGCGGTCAGGATAAGCGGCTTATATTCATTATCGGGTAGAGACAGCGCTAGCGCTACGGAAATACCGCCGCGCACACCGCCCCAGACGAGAACATGCACCGCGCCCTTGGTGAAGCTTTTGAAGGTCCCAATGACTTTCATAGGGACATAAACGGCGCAGAGACGGGCGAGTAGAACCAGAGGAATGGCGATAGCTCCGATGAGCGCATATTCCGGCACGAGACCGAGGACGAGAATTTCAAGGCCGATGAGCAGGAACAAGACAGAGTTCAAAATCTCGTCAATCATCTCCCAAAACCCAAAGAGAGACGCCCGCGTGTGCTCACTCATGGCGAAGGCCGCGCCCCTATTGCCGATCATCAGGCCGGCGACGACAACGGCAATCGGACCGGAAAGATGATGTCCGAGAATATCAATACGTTGGGCAAGCGCATATGTTCCGGCGACACAAGCCAAAGTAATCAGAATTTCAATCGCATGTTCGTCAATCCGCGCCAGCATACGGCAGGTAATCCACCCGGCTATAGCGCCCAGAATGGCTCCGCCAATAGCGTCGACAACGAAGAGCTCTATGACATCCAACACGCCAATCGACGCACCGGCTGTCGCGGCCATGATGGGGCCAGCCAGTTGGAACTCATGTGACAGAAGCGCGTGACCTTCGCCCGTGCCGCCGACCGCGATAGCGACGATTAGAGTGAAGACAACAACGCCAACACCGTCGTTGAACAGGCTCTCGCCTGCGATTTTTGTCTCCAGCGACTTTGGCATTTTGACGGTTTTGAGGATGGATAACACAGCGACGGGGTCTGTCGGGCTGATGAGTGAACCAAACACCAAAGCCCAAATAAACGGCAATTCTATGCCCAGAAGTTGCGCGAGGCCCCAAAAGCCTGTGCCGACTATGAAGGTCGAGAGGACAACGCCAAAGGTTGCCATAGACCCGATGGCCCATTTCGCGTCGCGAAGCTTTGCAAAATCGACATGGAGGGCTCCCGCAAACAAGAGGAAACCCAGCATGCTCTTCATCAAAGTCTCATTGAAATCAATCTGACCCAGCATGGATTGCATGGTGTCCGTCAACCCAATAGACGGAAAGACAATTTCCATCGCCATGAGAATGAAACTGGCTAAAAGCGCCATAACCAGCAGGCCAATTGTATGCGGTAGTTTCAGGTAAGCGCGGTTGACCCAAGACAAGATCGCGGACAGCACGAGGAGCAGGGCGACGATTTCAAATAAAGATAACATGAAAGCGGTTTAACGCACGAACGGAGAGAGGCAAGAGCCAAACACGAGGTGATCCAAAAGCGAGGTGAGAGAAGGACGGTTCTATCCTGCGATATATTCCATTACGCGCGTTTGAAACAAATCGCGATTTCCATCCGCCAATAGGTCAGCGTGGCGGCTAATCCCGTTTATCATATCATCGCGAACGTTGTGTTCATCTTTGGCAAAGTCGGAGAGCACATATCCTGCCACGCGGTCTTTGTGTCCGGGATGTCCGATGCCGAGACGGATGCGGTGAAAATCGGGACCGCCGCAGAGTTTGTTGATAGACCGCAAGCCATTATGTCCGGCCAAACCGCCACCCGTTTTCACCCGGACTTTGCCAGGCGCAAGGTCAAGTTCATCATGGAGAACGGTTAAGTTATCCAAACTTAATTTATAGAAGGACAGAGCAGCCTGAACAGCTTGCCCGCTCTCATTCATGAAGGTTGAGGGTTTCAGCAATAGGACTTTGCGTCCATTAATCAGGCCCGTCGTTGTCAGACCTTTGAATTGGGTTTTCCATGCGGGGAAGCCATGATCCTCGGCGATACCGTCGAGGATCAGGAAACCGATATTATGTCGATTGCCATGATATTTAGCGCCGGGGTTACCGAGGCCGCACCAGATTTCCATCACATTGTCCTCCGCTCGGCGTCTAAACAACCGGCGCAGGCGCAGAAACAACGAGGGAAGACCCTATTCTTCTGCTGTCTGCGCAGTGGCGGGCACTTCACCTGCTTCAACTTCGCCCTCTTCGCCTTCTTCACCCTCTTCATCCGTTTTGGATGTGCGGGATGCGACGATGGTTGCGATTGTCACGTCACGGTCGGTGATGCCCGGCGTCACGTCTTTCGGAAGTGTCACTTCTGACAAGTGAATCGCGTCGCCAATGTCTAGTTCTGAAATGTCGACTTCGATGCTGTCCGGGATCGACCCAGCAGGACATTTTACTTCGATGTTGTAACGAACAACGTTCAATGCGCCGCCACGTTTCATGCCTGGGGAGTTTTCTTCGCCAACGAAATTAGCTGGAACGTCAACGTCGATGATCGTTTTCTCAGTCACGCGGTAGAAATCAACGTGGATGGGCTTATCTGAAACCGGGTGGAACTGAACGTCCTTGGTGATTACTTTTTGCGGTTTCCCATCATGCTGAAGCTCAACCATGTTCGACAGGAACTGGCCTGAATTGATAGCTTTCAAAACTTCATTATATTTGACACCGATTGACACCGCGTCTTTGTCACCGCCATAGATAACGCCCGGAACCATGCCATTACGGCGGGCTTCGCGGGCATTTCCGGTTCCGGTTTCTTCGCGGACGGTTACGTCGAGAACAACACTCATAGGACTGGCCTTAATTTACATGCTTGGCCCAAAAAACGAACCGCTCCAATTGCGTTGAAGCGGCCTATGGTTGGGCTGAATCTATATTTGGAGCGCCCTATAGGCAAAAGGCGGCGCAGGCGCAAGAGACTTTGCGAGTTAGGCGCGCAGCTGGTCAGGACCAAACTGGCCTTAGGCAAAAAGTTTGGAAACGCTCTCGTCATTTGCAATTCGGCGAATGGCCTCGCCCAGCAGTTTGGCCGTCGAACATTCTCGAATTTTGGCGCAGTCTTTGACCTTCTGAGGTTGCATAATCGTGTCTGTGATGACGACTTCCGTCAATTCCGATTTGGTGATCCGCTCGACGGCCGGGTCTGACAACACGCCATGTGTGATATAGGCTGAGACGGTGTTGGCACCGTGATCTTTTAGCGCTTTCGCCGCGTTGCACAGCGTCCCGCCCGAATCGATGATATCGTCATAAAGAATGCAATTTCGCCCTGCGACGTCGCCAATAATGTTCATGACTTCACTCTCGCCGGCTTTGGGACGACGTTTGTCGACAATGGCAATATCTGCGTCAAATTCCTTAGCGATAGCACGGGTCCGCACCACACCGCCCGTATCAGGAGATACGAAGAGCAGTTTTTCTCGATCACGTTTCGAGAATTGTTCGCGAATATCCGTTATAAACACCGGCTGCCCGAACAAGTTATCCGTTGGAATATCAAAGAATCCCTGAATTTGCCCAGCATGAAGGTCCACCGTCAACACACGGTGTGCGCCGGCTTTGGAAATCAAATTTGCTACGAGTTTCGCAGATATCGGCGTCCGTCCGCCTGTTTTCCTGTCCTGCCGCGCATATCCGAAATAGGGAACCACCGCCGTGATACGTTTCGCAGACGCCCGAACAAGTGCGTCAATCAGGATAAGAAGCTCCATCAAATGGTCATTGGCAGGGGCCGAGGTCGGCTGAATGAGGAAAATATCCTCGCCGCGTACATTCTCATTGATGCGGACGAAGATTTCTTGATCGCGGAACCGTTCAATATCCACACTTGTCAGAGGAATATCGAGCACATCCGCGATATCCTTCGCCAAATCATTATTGGCGGTGCCGCTGATCAATTTCATGGTCGATATCCCGTGGAGGGTTGATTTGAAATTCCGTTAGCGCCCCGCGTTTTGAGAGTCCATGGACGACGGCAGAACGATTGCGGATAAGTTGCGTCCATAATCGCTTATCTGCGCATGGGTGTTGCGGCGATAGCTGAAATAGGCGTCTTTTCCCGCATAGGTACATTGCCCCGTCCATTCCGCGCGCACGCCCATCACATTGAGGCGGGATAAAATAAAGGCGGGGAGGTCAAAATGCGCTTTCTTGCCATCCGGAACATGGAAAAAGCGCGCGTAGTCGTCGTCAATATCACAAAATTCAGCTTTAAACGCGTCTCCAACTTCGTAATTATTAGGTCCAATACAGGGGCCGAGAACAGCTGTCATATTTTCAGGTGATGCACCCAACTCGCACATGGTCGCAACTGTGCTCTCTACGATACCGCCCAGTGCGCCGCGCCAGCCCGCATGGCATGCGCCGATCACCCCGGCTTTGGTGTCGGCTAGCAAGACAGGTCCGCAATCGGCAGACAGTGCTGAAATCGCGAGGCCCGGAACGGTGGTCACCAATCCGTCGGCCTCCATTTCCGACACAGGTTCGTTTTCAGCGATGATCACGATGTCTGAGTGAACCTGTTTCAGGCTGACGAGGTAATCTGCCCCGAGCGCCTCTCGGATGCGTTTGCGGTTTTCTGATACGAGCGATTTGTCGTCATTGGACCCAAAGCCCGCATTCAAACTCTGATAGGTGCCTGTCGATACGCCGCCTTGAGAGCCAAAAAACCCATGAGGCACAGAGAGCAAATCTGAAGTGAGGTGAGGGATCATCGGGGTCGCTTTATCTTAGGCCCAAGGGGGCTGGTAAGCCGGGGGAGGAGAGGCACATCGCTTTGAACAACTCGCCCATTTCGTCTGTATCTGTCAGCCGGTGCAGTTGCCGCGCGATAACGGGTTTGGCGTCGGGTTTGGCGCGGATGAGGGCGACAGCTCGCATTTCTAACCCAAGTTTTGAGAGAAATTCCCGTTGCGGGACGGCGTCGCTGATGGTTAGACCTGCGGCAACGGCCGTTTCGGAAAGGGCTGCGAAATCCACGCGCGCGGTTAAGTCCGTATTGCCGGGGTCAGAGAACACGCCGACTTTTTTGTGGCGTTTCAGGGCTTGCAGCGTATCGCCAAACTCCGTGTCTTCAGGGCCGTAATCAATGAACAAGGCGCGTCCGGGATTGGCGGCGAACCGAATAGAAAGACTATCGACGATTTGGGCAACGGAGGGGCAAGTCTCTAGCAGGTCCTCTTTGCGTGCGTCGCTCGCGCCTTTAGGTAGGCGGTCCGTTAGGATGGCGGCAGCAGGGACGCCTGATTTGACGAAACAAAGCCTGTCTTCAGGGTCTAATCCTACACGCCGTTCGACCCAGCCGTCTTCCCCGGC
>CAZSKH010000089.1:4791-8805 GCA_964607395.1 uncultured Algimonas sp. | reverse complement strand
GACAGCTATTTCGTTCACAGCTTGTCCGCGTCTTATCGCGGCGATGACTGGAATATTCTGGTCGGTGTCAACAATGTCTTTGATAAGGCTCCGCCACTTGTTAGTGGACGTGAAGTCTTGGCCATTAACAACGTTCCAATTGGAAACGGCTATGATCTTAACGGACGCGAGTATTTTGTGAGAGTTCGCAAATCGTTCTAAGGTCATGCAAGCGTTACCAAAAAATTACATTAAACTTCTGGCGTCTCGCCAGAAGTTTTTTTATTGTCAAATTAACAACTTGAAATAGGCAGGCAAATTCATGAAATTATTCGGTCTCTTACTCTCTGCGAGTTTAGTCTTAGGCTTTGCGGGTAACGCAAACGCAAAATCAACAGCCGCCAATGGTTACACGGCGGGCACACCGGTTCCAATGGACTATTGGGCCGTGCGCTCCGCTGTCAGCGGTGTCAGCGTCTCTCCTGATGGGAAGCGCATGGTTGTGCAGCGGATTAACTCGAAGGACGGAGATCCGATTATTGAGGTCTATAATGTCGACAATTTGGCTGAAAAACCTATTCGCATTAATGCGAACCCAATGGAATTTTTGGGTGGCGGCACATGGGTCAGTGATGATGTCTTCACGGGCCAAGCCATGCAGGTCGTCAATAGGTCTGTGAAAGGGGCTGAACGCGACGTTCGCCGCTATAAAAACTACGTCTATAATGTAGATACGAAAGAGTTTGAGACCTTTGAGACATCTAAGGGCGTGTTTGAGCTGGCTGGCTTACTGCCGAAAGAGCCCCGGGAAATTCTAATTGCTGAGTCCAATGGGCCCAGCGCCGGTGCGTCTGATGACCCATTTGCGGGCTTTAGACCCAGGTCATATTACAGATATAATATCGACACAGGCGCGCGATCCCTCGTGTATCGGGGCGGCGGTAAACAGCCTCAGGCCTCTTTCGATATTGATGGGAGACCTAGGCTGAGCTCAGGCATTGATGCTGGCTCTGATGAGATCATGACCTATTATCGGTCGCCGACGGATACGACATGGAAAGAAATTAGGAGAGAATCGGCCGAGGATTTCGACCGATCTGACTTCAATTATGTCTCCGACGTTCCAGGCAAGCCGGGCGTAATTTACGTGACGGCGCGGGCCAATGGCGAAGATAAAATCGCGCTTTGGGAGTATGATACAAATAGTTTGCAATTCGGACGCAAAGTTTACGGAAATCCTGAGGTCGACGTTTTGGGCGGGTTTTTCGGCAACGCACTCGCCGGAGACGATGAATTAAAAGGCGTGCTCTATGGTGGGAAAAAGATCCATCGTCATTTCTTCTCGCAATCCGAGAAAGCTCTCTACGATAAAATTCGCCCGAGTATCAAAAATGCGTTCCAACTTTCGATTACAAGCCGGTCTCGCGACGGGAATGTAATGACGGTTTTCAATGTTGGACCATCTGACTCCGGCACGCATTATCTGATTAATCGCGGAAAGCTGCAAAAGCTCGGATCGACAAACCCACTGCTTAAGGCGTCTGATTATTCAAACGTCGAGTATATCAAATATCCAGCCCGTGATGGATTGATGATACCGGCCTATGTCACGCGGCCTAAAGGCGCGGGTCCATTCCCATTGGTCGTGCTGCCGCATGGTGGTCCGTATGTTCAAGAAACTATCGTTTACGATGAGTGGAGCCAAATGCTCGCCAATAATGGATATATGGTCATTCAGCCTCAATATCGGGGATCTGAGGGACATGGGTGGAACCACTTTATCAAGACGTGGCATGAGCACGGCCTGGCCATGAATGACGACAAAGATGATGGCGCTAAATATCTCATCTCCAAAGGCGAGGTTGATCCTGACCGCGTCGCGATGTTCGGCTGGTCATATGGTGGATATGCGGCCTTGGTTGCTGCTTCGCGCGAGGATCAAATCTATCAGTGTACAATCCCCGGCGCTTTCGTGGCTGACCCATTGATGTCATATAATGGGCGTAAGAACGACACGTTCAAATATTTCGATGATTTCTCCGCACAGCGCGGCGGGAAAGTTGGGATCAACCCAATGAATGAGGTTGATAAAGTCAATGTCCCAATGCTTCTGATTCACGGGGAATGGGATCGCCGTGTTCTCTTCAAGCATTATACGAAGTATAAGAAAGCCCTCAAAAAAGCGGGCAAGGCAGATATGATGAAGTTTATGCCGCTCAAAGGCGCGGACCATTTCTTGTATACGCATCGCTATGAGCATAACCTCGAATATATGACAGGAATCCTCGATTATTTGAAGAATGACTGTGGGCCCGGCGGCCTATAGGGCTTGACCAAAGCCGCGTAAAAATATCAATCTGGCTGGCCCTTATGGCCAGCCCTATTTATTTTAGGTATCTATGTTTTCCCCCGCACGACGAAACATTTCCATCTCGCCGCGTCCATTGAAAGCTCGGGTGTTGGCTGGCGCACTCCTGCTGGGCGGCGCCTTGGTTCTACAGCCTAGCTTACAGACAGATGGGCTGTTCGTGTCGGCCGCTCACGCGCAAAGCTCAACCGCCAATTTTGATGTTTTTAAACCAAGGCCCTCAAACAAGTCGCGGTTTGATTACTCGATCTGGAATGATGCGCTGGAGCAAGTGGTCCTGGACTTTGGACCCTCAACACGACTTCGCGCGCGGCGAGTCAAAGCTGGCATAGGGTCCCGTTTTGTGAAGGGGCATAAATCGGCTTACCGCTTGGAGGGGTCTCGTTTTACATTCGAATTCATCACGGATGATTACAGACAGAGCCTCGCCGATTATCGTCTGGATTTGCAGGATCTCGCCAATGATCATGACATCACGAAATTCTCTAAAGACGAGCAATTGGCTTATTGGATAAACCTCCACAATGTCGCCGTCTTGGAGAAAATCGCAGAAAACTATCCGGTTCAACGGCCTGAGAAAATCAAACTCAAGGTAAACGGCAAGAAATATAGGTTGGATGTCGCGCCCTTCTTGCAAGTCATGGGGCAGGAGATTTCTCTATCTGATATTCGAAAAAATATCGTTTATAAAAACTGGAGCGACCCGTCCGTCATTTACGGATTTTTCCGCGGCGATATTGGTGGTCCCTCGCTATCGCCATATGCTTATACGGGCGATGATGTGAAGGTCATGCTGAACCAGAATGCAGATGATTTTGTGAACTCGCTTCGGGGGTTTAATCTCGGCAGCTCAACGCGGAATGTGTCTGCGATCTATGAAGAGGCCGCGCCCTATTACTTCCAAAATTGGGACGTGGATTTGAACGCGCATCTTCTCAAACATGCGGGCGAAGAGGCCGCCGCAGACCTTGCCACGCCTTACCCTTTCCGCATTGACACATATGACACGATGATCGCTGACCTATCAGGCGGCGAGCGCCTAGGCTCCTCCGGCGCGCCGACGGGTAATGATGGTCTGTCTTTTGAAACCCAACGCCTGTTGAATGAGGTTAGAAAAAAGAGAGAATATCTTATCCGCCGCGATATTATCGGCAACAAAAAAGGCTATGTGATTATCGAAGATTTGGTGCCTGAAGAGGATAAACAAGACCCGGTGGAATAACACTGACGGCCTGTTATTGGTGAAACGCTATGGACTATTTTTCACGACGAAAACCAAACCTTGTTTCGCGCCGCGTTAGGTCGCGGGCACTGGCCTGTTCCCTGATCGCTATCGGGGCTGTGGCCCTGCAACCGGTTTTACCAGCAGATGGCTCTTTCATACCGACGGCTGTCGCCCAAATTCAGCCGCAAACCCAATCAACCGCGAATTTCGACGTTTTTAAACCTAACCCGGTCAGGACGGGTAGTTTTGATTATTCGATCCTAAATGACGCTCTCAGCAAGGTTGTTTTAGATTTCGGCCCTTCGACGCGATTGCGGGCTCGCAGGGTTCAAGCCGATGTCGGATCAAAATTTGTGAGGGGCCATAAATCCGCCTATCGCCTCGAAGGCGCGCGCTTCACATTCGAATATATTTCGGATGATTATAAACAAGGCCTCTCTGA
>CAZSKH010000089.1:0-4691 GCA_964607395.1 uncultured Algimonas sp. | reverse complement strand
GATATCGGCAGCCCATCTTTGCAGTTATGGGCTTATACGGGCGAGAATGTCTGGCCTCAGCTGGGTCAGAATGCAGATGATTTTGTGAACTCTTTGAGGGGCTTTAATCTGGGATCAAAAACGCGAAATGTGTCCGCGATCTACGAAGAAGCCGCGCCCTATTACTTCCAAAACTGGGACGTTGATCTGACCGCACATCTCCTCAAACATGCCGGCGACGCGGTGAAGGCCGAGCTTGCGAAACCTTATCCTTTCAAAATTGATACTTATGATACGATGGTGGCTGATGTCTCAGGCGGGCAGGGCAAAGGCACCTCTGGCGTCAATTCCAGCTGTCCGTCAAACATGTCTTGCGGGACTGCGCGCCTGCTCAGAGAGGTCGAAACAAAAAGACAATATCTCATTCGCAACGACCTGATGAAACGCAGAAGAGGCTATGTGATAATCGAGGATTTGGTTCCCGAGGAAGACAAAGTGAACTAAACCATACTGCGCTTGCGGTTGGTGTTTGCAGGTCGCTTGCCTTTGGAATGCACGCTCCACATAGTCTAACCTATCAGCCCTATATTGGTTGACACTTAGTTCTTTCCCAAGAGACGGCTCCCAATGCCAGCTTTTGGGCGGGCGCGGGTCTCAGAATGATGACTTATTGTCTGTCTTCGTCGTGGCTCAAACTCATATCTCAGGCGCTGTTTCAGACAGAAAGCTTAATTGTCCAGAAAGGGCCGATGTAAAACAATCCGTGACATCTATACTCTAAACTGTAACGTGATAGATCTCAGGCCAATACATGGCCAAAGCTCGGAAGGTGAAAACTGAACAGCGACAGGGGAGGGACAATCATGCATACATCTAAACTCGTCATAATATTGGGAATGCTTGCACTCTCGTCTTGTGCGACTGCGCCTAATGTTCCGACATTGCCTGAAGAGGCTCAAAAGGTCAGCTTTACCCACACTCAGGAGACGTTTCGTAGAGGGTTAAAGGCTGCACCTAAATCATACGCAACTAGTCGGGAGAGTGCAATTATTGAGGCTATTTACTCGATTGATTGTTTGAGTGGAGGCTCGCTCTCGGCGCAAACGAATTTCTCCAAGGCGAAGAACATTCTCAAAGACGCTTTCGTGGAGGCGCCCGTATTTCACAATAACCCGCGTGAAAGGGGCCACTGGCGAAGAGCCGCGACCTACAAAATATTTGATGCAACCGACTGTGTCGTGAGGGAGTTGGAATATGGGAAGGTGAATACCGACAAGGTCGATGTTATGCTCTGGGTTTTGGAGAATGATGTTCCGCTAAAGTAATCCATCTCGAATTCAAAATATCAACGGGCCGGACGTCGAAGCCGGAAGATAGCCTATCAACTGATATCTTCGCAAAAACTTTCATATCAGTCTTGGCACCAACACATTTGCCAACCTATACGCAGAGAATTTTAAATTTCCGATCCCCCGTTTTCGGGCAAAAAAGGGTTTTAGGAATAGTAAGAAAGTTCAATCTAACTAACCTCTAGAACACTGATCATCCCACGATCTGACCTGAGGTATTCTTGGGTAGCATAAGGCTCCTCCTTGAGGATAAGCTCATCTCCCCAATTGGTGATCGAAAGAAAACGGCTGTTTTTGAATGATAGGTCCATAGAAAACAGCTTATTTTCTGAGAAGTAGAGTTTGCATTTTACAATAGAGCAGGCCCACTCATCGCTTAAGTTTTCGTTCCTAAAAAAGCCGTTTTGCTCCATGGAATATTCCTTAGGCAGCTCATTCGAAACAATGAGAGACTCGCCGTCCTGTCCGCATTTGAAGTGCATGACATTCGTTTCATCGATTAGGAAGCAAACACCAATAATATCTTCAGGGATATCATTATAAAAGTATGTGCTTTTAAGGACTTTAGTGATATTTTTGTTCAACAAGGACTTTGCAAGTGCCTCAGGGTTTCTGAATATCTCTTGCATGACATGAACTTTTCTTAATTGATGGTTTTAAAGCGCGCAGACGATAACGGTGATCAATAAAAACGCGTTTGTTTCACCTATTGAGACGCCCCCTTCCGACGACTACCTGTAGCGCCCGCCGTAGCTCAACTCACCCTATCATCAAGCCTATTTCACTTCCGGAATGTCAGCCATCAATTCCTGTCCGATGCGGGCGCTGTTGCGGGCGCGCAGAGCCGCTTGGACTTCTGGCAGGGCCGCGATTTCTTTCAAGGCCTGAACGTCTTGCGCCATTTGCGCAGAGCCCGAGAATAGATCATTGATCTGCTCTTCAATGGTTTTCTGACGGGGGAAGATTTTGATGCGAACATCTTCATCGGCGTCAATCTCAGCGAGCTTCTTTGCGGCGTCAATGGCCGTCATGATCCCGCCAAGCTCATCGACGAGGCCAATCTCTTCGGCTTGTGCGCCTGTCCAAACGCGGCCTTTTGCGATTTCTTGAACGCGTTCCAGCGGCATATCTCGGCCATTGGCGACGCGGGTTGTGAAATCATCATAGATGTCTTGCAGCTGACCGCGATAGGCCTCGGCTTGAGTCGGCGTGAAGGGCGTATCCGCCGAATACGCACCCGCATATTCCCCGCCGACGGTAATGCCGTCAATATTATATCCGACTTTGGCGAATGTGCCTTCTAGCGCGACCTTACCGCCGAACACACCGATGGAGCCGGTGATGGTTTGGGGCAGGGCGACAATGTGGTCGGCATGGGCCGAGACATAATATCCGCCCGAGGCCGCATATTGGCCCATGGAAATCACGACAGGCTTACCGGCGTCGCGCGCACGGTCGGCCGCGGCAAGGATCTGGTCCGAGGCTGCGGGGCTACCGCCCGGCGATGAGACGCGGAAGACAATCGCTTTGACTTTTTTATCTTTCAAAGCGGCGTCAAATCCGGCTGAGACCGTATCCCCGCCCATGGTAATACCGGGTGAGAAAACGGACCCGCCGGAGGATTGCCCCGGAAGGACCGCGCCTTGGCCGCCAATAAAGGCGATTGTGCTGTCGCCGCTCGTCGTGCCGGGGCCATAGGAGGAAATGCTGGTGAAGGCGATTTTATCATTCCCAACTTTTTTGCGCACATAATCTTTGGCTTCTTCAAGCTGTCCAAGCTTATCCACCATTCCGGCTTCCAGCGCATTTTCGGCGCTATGCGGTGACGCCATCAAGACTTGGCTGATGCCGGGGGCTGTCATGCCGCGGTCTATGGCGATCTGCGCTACGGCGTTGTCATATATAGATGTCAGATAGCTGGTCGTCGCTTCGCGGTGTTCCTCCGTGAATCCCTTCTGCGTGTAGCTATTCACCGCATTCTTATATTCATGGAATTGGAAAAACTCAGGGTCGGCGTCGAGCTTCTCCATGACGCCGCCGAAGAACTCTGATTCGGTCCGCATGCCTGACACAGCGAAACCTGTTGTATCTTGCATCCAAATTTCGTCAGCGGCCGAGACAGCTTGGTAAGACATGAGAGACGTGCTCTCGAATCCTTGGGCATGGGCAATCACGAATTTCCCGGAGGTTTTAAAATCGAGCAGCGCCAGCCGAAGCTCTTCCGCACTGGCCGGGGCCATGCCGAAGTTTTCAGCCCGTATGAAAACGCCTTTGACAAACTTGTCGTCTTTCGCGCGGTTGAGTGCGTAAACTGTGTTCACGACAGAATTTGGACTTTCGCCAAACAGGCTCTCTCCGATGGAATGATCAATCATCGGCTGGCGCAAATCAATCATAAGGACTTTATTCGGAGTCTTTTCTCCGACTGAGGAGAGGGCACCAAGAATGCCAAAGAACATGAAAATGAAGAATAGTAGAATGAAGAAGCCGAAAATACCGGCAATCGTTCCGGCCATTGTAATGAAAAACTGGCGCATGCGAATCAATCCATTCTCGATATCTAGTGGCGGCGGCGCTAATTATGCAGCGGACGCCAAGGGTAATACTCTGGAGTTTGTTGTTAAACGATAAGAAATGACTGGCAAGAGGCAATTTTCGGCTTTTCACAGTTCGGAGGTTTAAAGCGGAGATGCGCGGCGCTGACTTCAATGCGCCAACTCTGCTTTTTTTGACCAAAAGCCGTTGCCTTGACGGGTTGCGCCCATTATGAGGCCGCTCACGTCTGGCATAACATGTCGTTTTGGGGCGTAGCCAAGTGGTAAGGCATCGGGTTTTGATCCCGTGATCGTTGGTTCGAACCCAGCCGCCCCAACCATGTCCAATTTATTGGACATACTGTAAGTCATTGATTTTTCAACGGCTTCAGATTTCTTTCACTACAAATCCCTCTGATTTTCTCTTGCCTGTGGACAAAACCACTATTTTTTGTTACTCTATAACAAAATAAAATCAATCTCGCGTGAATTTTTGCAGGAAATTAGCTTGCACTCCATTCCGGGTAATGTTTGATTAAGGAAATTACCTGCTTCGGCAGGTTTCGATTACGCACCGCTAAGTGTGCGAACGAATTTGGAGGACGTGAGTGGTGAATTTTAAACCCGCCCGTATTGCGCTTTGTTTTGGCTTGCTTGTCAGCGCCCCTGTCGGGCTGTCGACTGCCGCACACGCGCAAGATGCTGATGCTGCGGTCAATGAATATATTGGCGTATTGGATCAAATTCAAAATATGAAATTGGCCACAGAGCAACGCAAGCTCATGACCGCGCGCCAAGCAGAGCAGATTGCAAATCTGAAGTCGCAAAT
>CAZSKH010000088.1:5250-8921 GCA_964607395.1 uncultured Algimonas sp. | reverse complement strand
GATCTGCTGCGCAATGATTTATCGCGGCTTTGCATCCCCGGCAGTGTGGAGGTGCCGGAGCTGTTCGCGCTAGAGACCTACCCAACACTGCATCAAATGACGTCCCAAGTGACCGGAAAGTTGCGAGACGGGATGGGTTGGGACAAGATTTTGCGCAGTCTCTTTCCCTGCGGGTCTGTCACAGGCGCACCAAAAATTCGCGCCATGGAAATTATCAAGGATTTAGAAGCCGGGCCGCGCGGGGCCTATTGCGGATCGGTCGGCTATATTGCGCCAAATGGAGACGCTAGTTTTTCCGTCGCAATCCGAACCGTGCAAATGCGAGAGGGCGAGTTGCGCTATGATGTTGGCTCAGGGGTCGTTCTCGACAGCGATGGGCCGGATGAATACCAAGAATGCCTGTTGAAATCCCGTATTTTTGATGTGCCGTTTGAAGGCGCGATTGAGACCTTTAGGCGGCGTCCAAATGGAGATATTCCGCGCGCGGACCTGCATCAAAAACGTTTCTCATCAGCCATTGGGGATGACATGGCGTCCCGTGCCTTTAACTCGCTTGAACCTGCGACAGGGGTGGACCAACGCGTCCGCGTCACGGCCAAAGAAAGCGGGCTTCAGTCTCAAATCACACCCTTCACCGAATTGAGCGTTCCCGTCAGATTAGCGCTGTCGCGTTACCCGCTATCAGAGGCGGTTCAAGAGACCCGGATAAAATCAACATCACGAGATTTCTATGAGGGTGAGCGCGCGCGGGTCGCCGCGTTAACGGGAGCGGATGAAGTCATCTTCCTCAATACGGATGGGCAGCTCTGCGAAGGATCTTTCACCTCGCTCTTCATTGAGAGAGACGGCGCGCTACTCACCCCCGCCCTGTCCTGCGGATTACTACCGGGCGTTTTGCGGCAGGAGCTAATTGAGACGGGAGAGGCTCGTGAGGCAAAACTGACCCTATCGGACCTAGAGAGGGCGGATCGTATTTTTGCCGGAAACAGCCTGCGCGGATTGACGCCAGCGAGTTTCATAGACTTTTTACGACATTAAGGCCGTCGGCATTGACGCCCCCTGTTTGCCCGCTAAAGTGGAGTTCGTGAAAAGGGAAAGTTTCTAAACGTGCCACTCATCCTACAGGCCTATCATATACCGGTTGACGGTAAGGCTGTGAAAATCCCGCAAGACAAATTGGGGCTTCCGCGTCCAAAGGGCGAAGGCTATGATTGGTATCATCTGCAACGCCATGATCCGACCATTCAGGCGATTTTTGACGCGGATATTTTTCTGGATAAGATTGCAGAACGCACACTTTTAGCAGACGACTCTCGCCCCCGCACCATTCTGCGAGATGAAGATGTTTTGATAAATTTGCGCGGGGTCAATCTTAATCCCGGCTCCCAACCCGAAGATATGATTGGCATTCGGTTTTTTATCCAGCCGACCCGGATCGTCAGTGTTGAAAAACGCCCCCTAAAAGCGACAAAAGATATTGCGAAACGCCTGCTCTCACAACCGGCTCCGCCGACTCCGGGTGGATTCATCGCCGGATTTGCGCAGGCCATGATTGATCGCATGGCTCCAACGATTACAGATCTAAATGAACAGGTAGATGCCTTAGAAGAAAAGATCGAAACGGGGGATGCGGAGTCCGCTCGGCCCGTCGTGTCAGAGCTAAGACGCCAAGCCATATTGCTCAGACGGTTCTTGGCCCCGCAACGCGACGCGCTCAATTCCCTTTCGCAACAAAAACTGCCCTGGATTACCAGCGATGATCAATTGCGGTTACGGGATGCGGCGGATCAAGCGACCCGCGTCACAGAAGAATTAGACGCTGTGCGCGAACGGTGCGCCATTGTGAAAGATCAATTGACGGATTTGCGCGCGGAACAAATGAATAAGAACATGATGATCCTCGCCGTGCTATCCGCTGTCTTTCTGCCGCTTGGCCTTATTTCGGGTATGATGGGGATCAATGTTGGCGGCATGCCCTGGACAGAAAGCGGATTTGGGTTTTGGTATGTCACAGCTATCATTATTGGTATCGGCGCGATCCAAATGATTTTTTTCAAACTCTTGAAATGGATCTAAACACCCTGTGATCCGCTCCATCTTTTTGACAATTTTTCTGGCGTTTTTCTGCCTGTTGGCGACACCGCAAAACGCGGTTGCGCAAAGTTCTGAGGTCGAGGTCGATTCCTATGCCGAGGTTGAGGTTTACACAGAAGACGGCACGCTTCATTCTGATGCGGATGTTGAGCGGTCCTACCGCGCGGTAAAACGAGATGAAGCCTATCAATATGAGCTGGCCGACCCGATTCCGCGAAGACCCGCATCCGCATTCGAAAAATGGCTAGGCCGGGTTCTGGGCGCGATCTTTCGGGTCCTCGCCCCTGTGTTGCAGATTGCTTTTTATCTGGGTTTGGGCGCGCTAATTTTAGGCGCGCTATACCTTATCGGGCGCGCTGTTTATGAAACACGCTTCGCCAAGCCCAAGACGGAAGACACGGACGCACCGGACATTCCACTCTATCAACCCGCCGAAGCTCAAGCTCGCATTCTTTTGGATGAAGTCGATAAATTAGCGGCAGAGGGCCGATATGGTGAGGCCGTCCACACACTGCTTTTCCGCTCCATCCAGGATATTGACCGAAACCGTCCAAACGTCGTGCGGCGGAGTTTGACCGCGCGTGAAATTGGGAGCCTATCGGTTTTAACCCTTGAGGCAAGAACCGCCTTTTCGACCATCGCCGGCGTCTCAGAACTCGCACATTTTGGCGGCGTCAGTGTGAATAAGGCAGGGTTCGAGACAGCCCGAAAAGCCTATGCGGATCTCACAGGTCAAACCTCGGCGCCCCGATCAACCTCAAGAAAGTCACGACGATGAGCCGCCTCGGAACAGCCCGCGAGCGTCATCTGGCGCAGAGCTTGCCGGGACGCGGAACAGGCGCGCGGCGACTGGGCGTCAGCAATGTCCTCTTTAAGCCGATTACCCTTATTTGCCTTATCCTGATTGGGTTTTTCGCATTTGGCGCGCTCATCGTTTTGGGCGGCTTCGCCAAAGACCTGCGCAAAGCCCCGCCCGGCCAAGCCACGCCGCGTTCAGTCTCGGCGGTTGGCTATAAGGCCTTCACAGAATATCTTGAAGGACTGAACTATGACGTCGGGGAAACCCGCGGAAAACGTCAATATTTTGACCGCGAACAAAGACTGGTTGTTTATACGCCGTCTCGCCCGACCCGGCGGCTCAAACGTATATTAGAGGATGAAGGCCAGGCCGCGAATCTTGTCATTCTGCCGAAATGGTCTGTGTCCCAAATGATTCCGAAAAAAGGGGAAGAAGGCCGAACGGATTGGGCCCGAAAAACAAGAGGAACCGGCCTATATTACGAAACGAGCTATCGTGATTTGATAGAGGACCTACCCGTTGTGAGACGGCAGAAAGACCCGTCCCCTGATGCCGAAGTGTTTTTCAACATACCGAATTCACTTGAGTTTTCGCAAGATTATCAACCTGATTTCCAATCTTTGCAATATTTCGATCTCGATAGCTATTGGGTTGATTATCAGGAAGAGCTCGCAGAAATTAGGCGTTTGGAGACAGAAAAACGCCGCCGCGAAGAGGCCGAAGCGCGAGGCGAAACCTACGAACCAAAAGACAAGAAAAAGAAGAAAAAATCATCTGG
>CAZSKH010000088.1:0-5150 GCA_964607395.1 uncultured Algimonas sp. | reverse complement strand
TAAGGAAGACCCGGTTAATGAAGACAAAGTAGAAGAAGAGGAAAAGGTCTCAGAGCCATTGCCCGCCCATGAGGTCATCTTGAAAATCGATGGCCACGCGGTGCTTATCAAATTGCAAGACACCCAAACCTATGTGCTATCTGAACCCGATCTGGTCAATACGACCGCCTTTAAAACACAAAACGGGGCGCAGCTTACGAGCACCCTTTTGGACGAAATCATCCGCAATGCCGGGGTGAGTGCCCTGACGGTAGATTTCGATGTGAGCTTGCACGGGATTGAAGCCAACCGAAATATCGTCAAGCTGATGGTGACGCCGCCATTTCTCGCCGCGACGCTTTGCCTTTTGGCGGCAGGCGGATTGGTCGCTTGGCAAGGGTTCAACCGCTTTGGCGACCCAGCCCGGCTACGGCCCGATTACGCGCAGGGACCCGTCAGCCTCGCGCAGACGGCTGCGGAATTTATGGGCATTGCCAATCGTGCCCATAAAACGGGCGAGGATTATGCCGCGCTGGTCCGGCGGCAAGTCGCCGCTGAACTTGGCTATAAGAATAGCACATCGGTCCACATCGACACGCTATTGGCCGCCCGCGAAAAGCGCCTGCAAATTCAGCCCGGCTTTGAAGATTTAAAACGTGCGATAGCCGGGGCCGATACACAAAGTTACAGGCAATATGCCCTCGCCTTGACGACATGGCGCGATGCCATGACGCAAGCCGACTTCCCGCCTGATTCCCCAAAAGGCCCACAAAATTCATGAAGGACCTCACCCAATGACCGACACACCAACAGATGCGCCCCCAGCAAACGCACGGCCAAATGAAACGGCGCTGACCGATATTCAAACCCTTGCCGAGTCCATCCGCTCGGAAGTTGGAAAAGTTATTATCGGACAAACCGACACGGTGGATTTGATGCTGACCGCTCTCTTGTCGCGCGGACACATTCTCCTCGAAGGCGTTCCCGGAACGGCGAAGACATTTTTGGCCCAAGTCTTTGCCCATGTGACCAAATTAGATTTCGGACGCATTCAGTTCACGCCGGACCTGTTGCCGGGGGATCTGCTCGGCACCAACTTGTTCTCCTTTCAAACGAATGAATTCTCGCTCGTGAAGGGCCCGATTTTTTGCGATATGTTACTGGCGGATGAGATCAACCGGACCCCGCCCAAAACGCAATCGGCTTTGCTGGAAGCGATGCAAGAACGGCAAGTCACGATTGATGGGAAACGGTTTTCTTTGGGCGATAATTTCATGGTCGTCGCCACGCAAAACCCAATCGAGCAGCAAGGCACTTATCCTTTGCCGGAAGCACAGCTCGACCGTTTCCTCTTTAAACATATTTTGTCTTATCCGACTCGGGATGAGGAAATTCGGATCGTCCAACATCATGGACAGCGCAGCGGCACACCGACCATGGCTGATTTGGGCCTTGCCACGGTTCTGACGAAAGCCGCCTTAAAGAAAGCGCGCACGGCCATTGCTGGCATTCATTTGAACGATGAAGTTACGCATTACGTTGTCGATCTGGTCAGAGGCACGCGTGAAAATCCCTTATTTGAAACGGGAGCCAGCCCGCGCGCCGCGGCCATGATCGCCAGTTCCGCACGCGCCTTCGCCGCGCTTCAAGGCCGCAATTATGTCATCCCCGATGATGTGAAGTCTATTGCGCTGCCGGCACTCAGGCACCGCGCCGTGCTCTCTCCTGCGGCAGAGATTGAAGGCCGAACGGCGGATGAAGTCATCACCGCCGTGATAGAACAAACACAGGCTCCGAGGTGAGAGTAGTGCCGTTTTTTTCGAAATCGTACCTCCACCGCAAAGCGGGGGAGGTGGCTGGAGCGTTTCTTTCAAAACGCGGAAGTCGGAGGGGGTGCGGCGTGTCTACGCCGCCAAGAAACTTAATGGCTAGCCATTTGAAGTCTCCGGGTCGCGCTGACGCGCAACACCCCCTCCGAACCGCTTCGCGGTCCACCTCCCCCGCTTACGCGGTGGAGAAGTATTTTATCTAAATGAAATTCCGCACGCAGACATATCCCACGCGCGCCGCCGTTTTTGCGGCCGCCCTCGGCTTGCCAGTCACGCTTTTGCTCGCGTTGTTCTTGCCTGACCTTTGGTTGATTGGAGCAGGATGGGTGGCGGCTCTGTTGGGATTATTAGCATTGGATGCTTTGCTCTCGACCGCCATCAAACGGATGGAGCCGCAGGTGGAGGCGCCTGGGTCGGGTTATGTCGGGCATGATTATGACGTGCGGGTGATAACAGAATTTGGTCCCGGTGTCCCGCCCCGCGCGCCTGAACAAAGGTTGAGCGTAAATGACCGTATCTCTATCTCCCCGACCCTCGCCCGCGCCGGTGTTGGCGACGGCGGGATGTTGTCGCTGTTTAATTTGCGAACAGATTTGCGCGGCACGGCGGAGTTGGAACGGATTTGGACCCGTTGGCAAGGGCCATTGGGCCTGATTTGGCGACAACGCATTGACCCGCTGGAGCGCGAAATTCCTGTGACATCAGACACGCAAATGGTGCGCGACACAGCGGCGGAGATATTCACCAAAGATGCAAATATCGGCCAAAAACTACAACGTCTGCGCGGCGACGGGACAGAGTTTGACGGCCTGACCGAATGGTTGCCCGGTATGGATAAACGCTCCATCGATTGGAAACATTCTGCCCGTCACGGCACGCTGTTGTCGCGAGAGTTTCGAACGGAACGCAATCATAACATCGTCTTTGCTTTTGATAGCGGCCATCTCATGGCTGAGGACGTTGAGAATAATGAGACTGGCGAAGCGATGACGAAGCTGGACCGCGCAATGAATGCAGCCTTGTTGATGGCATTTGTCAGCTTGAAAATCGGCGACAAGGTCGGGATGTATGCCTTTGACGAGAAGCCCTATCTCTATGCGCCCGCCATTGGCAGCACACGAAGCTTTGCGCATATTCGCCGCATTTCTGCGCGCGTTGACTACTCGACAGCAGAGACGAATTTCACTTTGGGGTTAAGCCAACTCGCGCAGAATTTGCAGCGACGCACGCTCATTGTTGTTTTCACAGACTTTGTTGACAGCACACAAGCCGAGTTGATGGTTGAGAATATGGCGCGCCTTCTCAAACGCCATATCGTGATTTTCGTCGCCTTTCGAAATACGGCTCTGGATAGGCTTATCACCCAAGACGTAAAAACACCCGAAGATGCCGCCGCCAGCCTCATTGGGGATGGCCTTATGCGAGAACGGGATATCGTGCTCAAACGTTTGGAGCGTATGGGCGTCAATGTCATCGACGCGGATGCAGATACGCTCAATATGAAAGTGCTAAACACCTATATGCTCTTAAAGGCCCGCAATGCGATTTAAGGACCAGACATATAAGGATCAGTCATGACCCGCCGGACCCTGACCCTCAAATCCAAGCGCTTTCGTGAAGAACGTCAAGAGGTTTGGAAAGAAATGGAGAGCATGCTGCAACGCATCGAGTCCCGCTCTGTTCGGAGCTTATCGGATGAGGAGATCATCAAGCTCCCGCGGCTATATCGCTCGACCCTCTCCTCGCTCTCTGTGGCCCGCGCAACGTCGCTCGACCAAAGCGTTGTGACTTACTTAGAAAGCCTTTCCACACGCGCCTATTATGTTATCTACGGCAGCCAACAGCGATTGCGAGATCGTGTCTATGGTTTTTTCGCGCGCGATTGGCCTCTAGCTGTGCAAGGGGCTTGGAAAGACCTTGCCGTCTCCAGCTTTGTATTTGCCCTCGGAATATTGATTGGCTTTGTCTTGGTGTCGAATAATCCGGATTGGTTTTATTCTTTCATGGGCGAGCAAATGGCGAGCGGGCGCACCCCGGCGGCGTCTGAGGAATATTTGCGGGACACCCTTTACGGCTATGAAAAAGAGGATGGCGGATTGGCTGCCTTTGCCGCGTCCTTATTTTCAAATAATAGCGGTGTCTCCATTTTGGCCTTTGCCCTTGGTTTTGCATTCGCTTTGCCCACCATTGTCCTGCTGCTTTATAACGGGCTGGCGATTGGGGCTTTCATCGCCGTTTTCACAAAAAAGGATTTAGGCTTCGAGGTCGGCGGATGGCTCGCTATTCACGGAACGACAGAATTGCTGGGTATAGCTTTGGCGGGGGCTGGCGGTATGTTGATTGGCCGCGCCGTCGCCTTTCCCGGCGAAATGACCAGAATGGAATCCATGCGCTCTAAGGCTGAGCAGGCCTCCATCATATTGGGTGGCGTTGTCGTCATGATGCTTGTGGCGGGACTAATCGAAGGCTTTGGACGACAGCTCATTAAGAATGATTGGCTGCGCTACGGCATTGGCGGAACTATGTTCGTGTTCTGGATACTCTATTTCTTTCTGCCACGTAGGACACTTGGCTCAGATGAGGCCTTAAGAAAATGAGTGCCACCGGATCGCTTACCCCTCAGCAAATCAAACAAGGGCGACGACATCTCGTCACACCCGAAGGCATCGACCTCCAAATCGAGCTGGCCGATACGGGCGCGCGTATCGGGGCTTTTGCGATAGACCTTGTGGTTATGACGCTCACGCTTGTTGCAGCTGCCTTCGCGCTAGGGTCCATGAGTATTTACAGCGACGAGCTTGCCTATATCATATTTGTGCTTTTAGCTTTTCTGCTGCGGAGTTTCTATTTCACCCTGTTTGAAATGGGCCGCCGCGCCGCCACACCCGGCAAAATGATGTTGAAAATCCGGGTCGCGGCGCGCGGGAAAGCCCGCCTCTCTGCGGCCAGCGTGTTCGCGCGCAATGCTCTGCGCGAGATTGGGTTTTTCCTCCCCATCAGCTTTTTGTTCGGTATCGGCATGGGCGGCGTTGATGGATGGCTATATTTCCTAGCCTCTGTTTGGGCGGGAATTTTCCTGTTTTTCCCCTTGTTCAATAAGGACCGCTTACGGGTTGGCGATCTGGTTGCCGGGACTTGGGTTGTGCGCGCGCCGCGGCCGATGCTGGCTGCCGATCTGGTCACGACGGATAAGCCGGAATATGAAGCTATTTTCGCAAAGTTCACCTTCACCCCTGCGCAAATTGATGCTTATGGCATCAAAGAATTACATGTGTTGGAGGATGTGTTGCGGGCAAGTGACCGCGAGGTCCTAGAGGACGTGGCCAACCGCATACGCACCAA
>CAZSKH010000087.1:0-8940 GCA_964607395.1 uncultured Algimonas sp. | reverse complement strand
GCTGAGACGATCGACGCCAAGGGACATATCGTTACGCCGGGGTTTATTGATCTGCACACACACTATGATGGCCAAGTCAGTTGGGATGACGCGCTTCAACCCAGCGTCAATCACGGCGTCACCACCGCAATCATGGGCAACTGCGGCGTGGGCTTTGCGCCATGCCGCGCGGAAGACCGCGACAAACTTATCCGCTTGATGGAAGGCGTAGAGGACATCCCCGGCACCGCTTTGCATGAGGGTTTAGATTGGCAATGGGAGAGTTTTCCCGAATATTTGGACGCGTTGGATGCCAAGCCACGCACCATCGATATTGCAGCCATGGTTCCACATGATCCCTTGCGCGTTTTCGCAATGGGTGACCGCGCCGTTTTCAACCAACCCGCGAATGATGCAGATATTGCCAAAATGGAAACGCTCGTGAGAGAGGCGATGGACGCGGGCGCGATTGGGCTTTCGACGGGCCGGAGTGATTTCCACAAATCTAGCGATGGCGGCTGGACGCCCGCCTCAGAAGCCGGAAAAGACGAATTGGAAAGCTTGGCCCGCGCCGTCGCCGCCTCAGGCCACGGTGTTTTGCAGGCCGTGAATGATTTTGACATGGTCCGTCCCGGCGAAACCTTCGATACCGAATTCGCATTGATGGAAGCGTTTTTTCGCGCAGGTAAAGGCCGCCCGGGTTCTATGAGCCTGATGGAGCGAGACTTTGCGCCGGATGATTGGAAAAACATCATCAGCCGCACAGAGGAACTCAACGCCGACGGATTGGACATTTCCTTCCAAGTCGCCCCGCGCGCAATTGGCGCAATCAACGGATTAAACTGCACATTTCATCCGATCATGGCGTTTCCGAGCTATTTGAGCATTGCCTTTTTACCCCTGGCGGAACGTGTAGAAATACTTTCTGACCCGGCCTTCAAAGCAAAGCTTCTGTCAGAAACACCCGTGACCCTCTCGGGCGATGATAGCCCCGTCCCACCCCTCGTCGATATGATGATCGCGACCTTCCCGCAATTATCGGAGAAGGTTTTCCCAATGAACCGACATGAAGGGTCCGTTGATTATGAACCCTCATCCGAAGCCTCTATCGCAGGTCTCGCACGTGACGCTGGGGTCAGCGTTTGGGAAATGGCTTATGACCTGCTGCTAGAAGATGACGGTCACGCTCTCCTCTATTTCCCGGTCTATAATTACACCAACATGAATTATGATAATGTCCTGACCATGATGCGCCACACAAAAGCCCTACCCGGCCTGTCCGATGGCGGCGCACATGTTGGTACGATTTGCGACGCCAGTTTCCCGACTTACCTTTTGGCGCATTGGACGCGCGACCGTCTCAATCGCGGCAAGCCAGGCATCACACTGCCCCGCGCTGTGCAAATGTTGACGGCGGATGCTGCGGATTACCTTGGCCTGCCTGATCGTGGCCGCATTCAGGTTGGGCAGAAAGCGGATTTGAACATCATTGATTACGACGCGCTGAGCCTTGGCGTTCCGGTCATGGTCAAAGACTTGCCCGCTGGGGGCCAACGCCTTCTTCAACCCGTCACCGGATATATGGCCACATTTGTGAATGGTGAGCGCGTTATCGAAAATGACAAAGTAACCAACGCAAGGCCAGGCCGCCTCGTCAGAAGCCGGGTGAGCGCATGAAAATGCTAGGGAAAATCCTGACCGGATTCGTCGCCCTTGAGCACATATTTTTTCTCATCGTTGAGATGTTCCTGTGGCGTCATCCTATCGGCATGGGGATGTTCGACCTCTCCCCTGAATTTGCGGCGCAGTCCGCTTTCATGGCACAAAACCAAGGGCTGTATAATGGATTTCTCGCTGCGGGGCTGATCTGGGCGTTAGTGTCGGCCAAGCGCGATGTCAGAATTTTCTTCCTCCTTTGCGTGATTGTCGCCGGCCTATTCGGAGCCGTGACCGTTAGTCCAACCATTTTATTCGCACAGGCGTTTCCGGCTGCTCTGGCTTTGGTATTTACGCTGTTGAGGAAATAGCGTCAGATGCGCGGATCATTTCGCTCAATCGCTTTAGAATTTCCATGACAGGAATATCAATAACGCCGTCAATTTTTGAAGGGCGATAGCGTCTTTGAATAGCCCGAATAATCGTTTGCGTTGGCTCATCCAGACATCCCGTAACGCTGGCGCCATAGCCTAAATCAGCCAACCCGCGTTGGATAATTGAGATACCTCTATCCCGATCCCCCGGTTCAAAAATCACGCGCTTATCCTCGGGCAATTCCCCAGGCCAGAATCCGATTCCGGCAGCAGCTAGCCCTTCCCATGGGAAATGCTCGCCTGGGTCTTCTTTGCGGTCCGGGGCAATATCGGAGTGCCCGACAATGTTACGGGCTTTGATTTTATGGCGCGCGATAATGTCTTTAGCCAATTTGATTACGGCTATAATTTGCGTGTCCGGATATGGCGGCAATGAGCCATCTGCCAGCGGCACATTATGTCCGCCATTGACGATCTCAATCCCAATACTGGCAGAGTTTATATCTGTGATTCCGTTCCAACTCCCGACCCCAGCATGCCAAGCGCGGTTCTCTTCGGCGACTAAGTTTTCGGTGGTGCCGTCTTCATGCACAAGCCAATGCGCGCTTACTTCTGCGTTTGGGTCGCAAAGCCTTTCGCGAGCTGCCGTACCGCTTTCCATTCCAGTGTAATGCAAAACCAACATGGATATGGGCAGTTTTCGGGTATTAAAATTCGGACTCATCATCACGTTTTCACCGAGGATATTTTTCATCCATTTGCCGCACGCTCTCTTTTACCATTCCCAGTAGAACAGCTTCATCGACATCGCTTAGGCGTTTGATATACAGGCAAGCTTTTCCAACCTTATGTTTCCCCAATCGGTCAAGTTGATCTGCGAGATCTTCAAAGCCCGGCATTAGGTAGACCGAAATGTTTTGGGCGCGGCTAGCAAAGCCAATTCTGGGAGCGTCCCCCTCACGTCCGCTGTCATATTTATAATGATATTCGCCGAATCCGACGATTCCGCTTGAGAGCTTGTTGCCCCAAATCTTGGGATCTTCGCCCACGACGTCCAGCATCATGTCGTGAATTTTCTGGCAATCCACCTGCTTTTGCGTATCTGAAATTTGACCTAGATAATCTGAGACCTTCAGACCTTGGGGCACTGTTTTATTCGCCATCTCATCTCTCCTAATCCAAATCCACCGGTGCTGTATTGCCCCGGCGCGCGATAACCCAAACACAAGGCAAGATCAGCGCCGCTCCAATTATATAGCGAGGGTAGAGGATTTCGTCCAATAGCAGAACGCCAAACACTGTTGCGAACACGGTAACAAGAATGGTCAAAGGCACAACACGGTTGACAGGATAGCTTTGCAAAAGGCGGAAATACTGCCCATGCGCAATTATGGAAACAGCCACCGCCGAATAACTTGCAGCAATCAATAAAGGGGTCTTATCTAACTTCCAAATTTCCGCGTGATTATCTTCGAATAGGATGGACATTCCTGAGCTGACAATGAGTATTAAAACAGCTGTCCATGCGACATAGACGCGCCAATCTACATCCGGGACCTTACGAATGACGACTGTCCCCACCGCTAGGGAAACATAAGCCGATAAGACATAAATCAACCCGGGATCAAAACTCAGGGCACCGGGCTCATATATCATTATCAAGACACCAATCAGGGCGCCAAAAATCGCAAGACTTCGCCGCCAGCCGATATGCTCTTTCAACCAGACAACCGACAACAAAGTCGCAAACGGGATAAGTGCTTGCGACAAGATCGACGCGCCGGATGCGGAGGCGGTTTGCAGACCTGTGTAGAGAAAACCCAAATGCACGGGACCAACGCAGAAGGCGACGAACAGCAATTTGACAAAATGATTTGGTAGGGGACGAAAGAGGAAATATCCTAGTAATATCAGCACGATACAAGCCCGAGCGGACGCCAACATAAACGGCGGGACTGTGCTATCGCTGAGAGCCCACGCCGACATAACGAAATTGCCGCCCCAACAGGCGCAGCACAACATCATCATCCAAAGATCAAAAGCCCGCATAAAGCAGGCTTATCAGGGGTAGTTTTGAATGAAAGCCTTTATGGCAAAGCCATTCAGTCGTCGACGGACCAACCATCCGGCGTGCGGCGGGCATCGACCACGGGACCTTGGCCTGTGGCTTTGGAGGCAGCGTGTCCGCCCAATTGCGATTCCATATCTGTGCGCATTTGTTCCATTTGCGCCGCCATCATAGCTTTAGGGCCGAAAGGTTTACCTGTAATCTTGGCTTTGCCCCAGAAAAAAGCAAAGACTAGAAATCCAACAAGGGCGATCCCAGCAACGACAAAAAATGCTACGGTCAGCGAAAACACTAACATAAACATCCCGCCAATTGCGGCAATAGCGAGGAAAGCGGTACGCGCAACGGTCGAGAAAAGACCGGGGCGCCTGCCCTGAATGGAGTAAGTCTGGGTCATGGTACATATGTCGGGGGAAACGGGCGTTTCGTCAAGTCCGACTTTTCTAACGATTTTGAGAGAATAAGAGAGCCTTTGAAAGTTTAGGCTATTCTCTAAAAGTTTAGGCGATCCTAGGGCGGTGCGCTTTGCGTTCGTCCAGTATCTGCGCATAGGCGCGGTTGATAATCGCCATTTTATGGTTCGCAATCCCCACCATTTCCTTCGGCAAACCCCTCGCCATCAAACGGTCCGGATGGTTCGCTGCGGCTTGGCGGCGATAGGCTGTCTTGAGATTTTTATCCGAAATATCCGGATCTACACCCAAAATGAGATAGGGATCATCGGCGTCTTGCCCCAAATGCGCATTTCGGATTCGGCGATATTCCCGGTCGGAAAAGCCAAAAACTTCGGCAACTGTTTCGAGAAATTCTGCCTCGTCCTCTGTGACAATGCCGTCTGCCAGAGCGATGTGAAACAATCCATCCAGCACATCTTCCAAAATACCGGGCTGCGCACGGAAGGCTTTTGTGACGATGCGGGCGTAACGTTGATAGCCCAATGTCGTCTGTCGCGCGAGATTGAAAAACCGGCCAATCGTCGCTTCGGTCTGGGGGTCCGTGCGAAACACTTGGCGGAAGGCAATGATATCCTCATCTCTCACCTGACCATCGGCCTTGGCCATTTTCGCGCCCAGCGCGACCAAAGCCGCCACCAGCTTGGCCTCGTCAATACGCGCAGCCCTACCGTTACCGTCATCGGCGGTCGGCGGGCCGAAGAGACGGGCCGCAGCCATAGATATGTTTGTCCAAAGTGACATAGCGGGCAGCGCCTATCGCGACTCGTGCCCTGTTGTCACCCATGTTGTTCTGAATACGCCGTTACTCGGCAACAGCGGCCCGAAGATAGAGAGACCCGGTGTAAACGGAGAGTACGGCCGCGATCCATAACAGGCCCAGCCCCACCATTTTCGCAATTTGCGTTATCTGCGGCACTGCATCATCAATCGGCAGAATGGCCAAGCCGGCGGCCCAGATAATGAGCGCCGCGACGGCCGCCATCTCAAAAGCTGTTTTCCATTTCGCTAATTTCGTTGGCGGCATCACCTTACCGGTGAGCGCAGCATGTTCTCGAGCGCCCGAAACAAGGATGTCGCGGAAGATAATCGCGACCGCGGGTACCATGAAAATCCAGCTGCCTTGCGCAACTATACATAGGGCGATGAGACAGCCCGCGACCAATAGCTTATCGGCAATCGGATCAATCATCCGTCCAAAGCCGGACACAACTTTCCATTTACGCGCTAAATATCCATCGAGCCAGTCTGTTGCGGTGGCCGCGATAAATAATCCACCCACAATCGGAATATTGGCGAGCCAACTTTCCCGTTGTAGACCCAGCGCCAGAATACCTGCCATTAATATAGGTACAGTCAAAATACGCCCAATCGTCAGCGCATTCGGTACCCACCACAACGAATGACGGTCGCTCAGCTCTGTTATAATTGGGTCGCTCACCTAAGCATCATTCGCAGCAGGGAAATCGGTACGGAACAATTGTACAGCTGTGATGATGGACAAGACAGCCGCCACCCAAAGGAAGACTAATCCCGCCACCCAGACGCCGGGCGACGATGCAATGAAAACCTCTGCAACCTTATCGTCACCCGCCATCATGCGGTCGACCCAGACTTGCAACCAAGGCGATGCCAGAAGCAAACACGTCGCCAGCATAGATATACCGGATTTCAGATTAGACAGCAGTGTGTCGGGGTAAAAATATCGCGACAGCTCAAAACCTTTGAACAGGCCCACAATAAATTCACGCCCAATCAGAATAGCGGCAGGCACAGCGAATAGCCAAGACATCAATCCCGCACGGTTGACAACAAACAGCAGCGCCATCAGCGTTCCGACGACGAGTACGGTGTCAGCAACATCATCCAGATAGCCAAAACGGCGGTGAACGGACCGTTCATTACCACCAAAAAAATCATCAAAAATATCTGTGAATGCGCCTATCGCAAACAATGCCGAGGCGAGGAGCGTCAGGCCAACATCAATCCCGCCAGCAGTCACCGGCTGCCAGCCTTTCCAGATCAGGAATGCCACCAGCGGCATAATTAAAATACGCAGCCAGGTGAGCGCATCGGCAAATGCGCCGCCAATGGCTTTCGAACTATCAATGGTGTCGTCACTCTTCATGGAAGTAGTCATGGATTGTCTGTGCCAGCTTTTGGCTGACCCCCTCTACCGATGCCAAATCTTCGACCGTGGCGCCTTTAACGGCTTTGGCCGAACCAAAATGGTTCAATAGGGCTTTCTTGCGCCCTGGACCGATGCCGTCAATCCCATCTAGTGGATTTGCGGTCATAGACTTCTTACGCTTGGCGCGATGTGTGCCGATGGCAAAGCGATGCGCCTCGTCCCGCAATCGCTGCAAATAATAGAGCGCAGGCGTCCGCATGGGTAGCGTAAACATCCCGCGCCCATTCATATGAAACGTCTCACGCCCCGCATTCCGGTCTGGCCCCTTAGCAATCGCGACCAGCGTAATGCGGCCCAATACATTGAGCTTTTCCAGCGTTTCTGTGACAGCCGAGAGCTGCCCTTTCCCGCCATCAATAATAACTAAGTCAGGCCAATCTAGCTTCGGGTCTTTCGATAGGCGCGAAAACCGGCGTTGCAGGACTTCACGCATCATGCCGAAATCATCGCCCGGCGTTAAGCTCTCGTCCTTGATGTTGAAGCTTCGGTAATCACGTTTCTGAAACCCTTCGGGCCCCGCGACGATAAATGCGCCAATTGCATGTGTGCCTTGAATATGGCTGTTATCGTAAACCTCAATGCGCTGCGGGATATCCTCCATCCCGAATATGTCTTGAACTTCTTTCAGGCGTTTTTCTTGCGCGCCCGTTTCCGCGAGTTTGCGCCCCAAAGCTTCTTGGGCATTTTTGACAGCCTGCCCAACGATCCGTTTTTTCTCACCGCGTTGAGGGATAAGAATTTCGACTTTTCGGTCAGAGCGCTCGGACAAAGCTGACACTAATAGATCAAAGGACTCGACAGTATCGGAGAGCAATATTTGTTTAGGGATCGGCTTGTTCGAGTAAAACTGCGCAATAAACGCCCCTAAGACTTGTTCAGGCGGATCATCGGAAGAGTGCCGCGGAAAATATGAATTCGTCCCCCAATTTTGTCCGGCTCGGAAGAAATACACTTGGATGCAGGTCCGCCCACCTGCCGTGTACATGCCCATCACATCGGCATTTGAAAATGTTTTTGGGTTGACGTTATGCGCCCCGGATTTCGTGAGAACCTGAGCAATGGCTTGTAATCGATCCCGCAATTCCCCTGCCTTCTCAAATTCCAGAGCCTTTGAGGCGGCCTCCATATCAGCTTGAAGCTTTTGCCTTAGGACATCAGAATTGCCCTTGAGAAAACTCTCCGCTTCATCGATCAACTCCTGATAATCAGGAAGGGAAATCGCGCCGGTACAGGGGGCGGAACACCGCTTGATTTGATATTGCAAGCAAGGCCGCGTGCGGGCTTCGTAATAGCTGTCAGAACAATTTCGCAGGCGGAATGCCCGTTGCAATGTGTCCAATGTCCGGTTCACCGCACCCGCACTCGCAAAGGGACCATAATAATTGCCTTTAATTTTACGTGCGCCGCGATGTTTCGTAACTTGCGCGGCCGCATGGTCTTTTCGGACGAGTATATAGGGGAAACTCTTATCGTCTCGCAGAAGGATATTATAGCGCGGCTTCAGGCGCTTGATCAGGGACGCCTCTAAAATGAGCGCCTCGGTTTCGCTTTCCGTAATCACGAATTCCATCGCAGTTGTCGCCCGTATCATGCGGCGCAAACGCGTTGGGTGCCGATCATAGGACGTATAGGCTGTGACCCGTTTTTTTAAGTTTTTCGCCTTCCCGACATAAAGCACATTCCCAAATTCATCGAACATGCGGTAGACGCCCGGCTTACCCGGCAGGCGTTTCACATAATCGGCGATGAGCTTCGGGCCGTATTTCGGCTTTGGCTTTTCTATTTCGGATTCGGATGACACGGCCCCTCGTTAGGCGGTGTCGGCCTTATTCGCAAACGTCTGAAACGTCTCCAAAGGCACGCGTTCCAGCGCGATTTGATGTGTGGCCTCCAGAACGACTTGCGGCGCGCACCCTGCGGCATGGGCTTCTTTCCATCGCTCCAGACACAGGCACCACTGATCACCCGGCTTCAATCCCGGAAAGCGGTATTCAGGACGCGGGGTCGATAGATCATTGCCTTTGGACTTTGAAAAGGTGAGGAAGTCAGTGGTCATCACAGCACAGACTAAATGACGCCCGCGATCCCCGGACTCGGTCTCGCAACATCCATCTCGAAACCACCCCGTCATGGGATCAGTTGAGCAGCTTTGCAGCGGCGTTCTGAGGATATTTTTGGATCCTAAGCGAGAGGTCATCTACTTTTCACGACCTCCACACC
>CAZSKH010000086.1:0-8942 GCA_964607395.1 uncultured Algimonas sp. | reverse complement strand
CGGGCTTTGGTCCCAAAAATGATTTGCGAAAACTCTCTCGCGATAGCTGGTATTTTTATGAAACAGGACAAGCCATCCTACAGTCTTTATTGCGAGTCATCATGGATGACGACATCCCGGATTTGCTGGACCGGTTATCAACCGAGACCTTGGACATGAACGACGCCATAGATGGACTATGCGCCTATCTTGAACTTGAGCATGAAGCCAAACGCGAGGCCGTCATATTGCACCGCACGACGGTCGAAAAACTCGAGGTGAAAGATAAGGCCGAACTGGCCAAAATCCGCAAGAGCCTCGATCTCCGCTATGACGCGATCCACAAACGCAATCATGAACGGGATAATCGGCCCGCCGTGACCGCCCCAAAAACAGCGCCGCCCTAACACAAATCGACTGATAAGAATTTGTTAAGCATAGCAACCCTAGGGTTAAAAGGTCTCCACATTTGCACGTCTTCTCTTGCGCGGATGCGGAGGGCCTGCATTAGTTATAACATTGCGATTACCCCCGATCGCAATGTCACATTGTTACTCAACGGAGTCTGCCTTGCGTCCATTTCTCGTCTCTCTCATCCCCTTTGCTGTCCTGACACTTGCCTTGCCAATGATGGCAACTGCACAATCTTCTTCCGCGATTAGCTATGATGCGTCGCGCAATGTGTTCACCATGGCGCCGATCATTCAAAATGTGACGCCGGGTGTTGTGTCGATTTCGACGGTGGAAACGGAAGAAGCGGACGGCAGTACGATAGGCGGAATTGGATCAGGCGTCATTATTGATGCGGCGGCGGGCCTCATCCTGACGAATGACCATGTCATAAAAGGCGCAAAATCTATTGATGTTATTCTGTCGGATAAACGCCGTTACCGCGCCACGGTTCGCGGGCAAGACCCAGAAACAGATTTGGCACTGCTGGAAATTCCCGGGACAAATTTGACGGCGCTTCCCGTCTCATTTGTAGATAATGTGCAAGTTGGGGATTTGGTGATTGCCGTCGGCAATCCATTCGGCCTCTCCCACAGCGTCAGCACAGGTATTGTGTCTGCGACGGGGCGCACAGATGATAATCCGCTGGGTTATTCCGATCTCATCCAAACGGATGCTGCGATTAATCCCGGTAATTCGGGCGGAGCGCTGGTCAATTCTGCGGGTGAATTAATCGCAATTAATTCGGCGATTGCCGCGAAGGATAAAGGCTCCAGCGGCATTGGATTTGCCATACCCGCACACACTTTCCGTGAGGTCGCAGACCAATTAAAAACTTATGGGAAAGTCTCGCGCGGGTCCCTCGGCGTCATGATTTCGCCCGTTTCGCAAGATGCGCAGGCGCGGCTTAGCCTGCCCAATCTCTACGGGGCGCATATTGTCGAGGTTACGCCCAATGGCGCGGGCTTTGCGGCGGGGCTTCAAGTGGATGATGTTGTGACATGGTTTGACGGGCGCGAGATCGGGAATAGTTCTGACCTGCGCTATGCGGTTGGATTGGTGCGGCCCGATACGGCGACGCGGATGACCTATATTCGCGGTGGGCAAACGTCAGAGGTCGACGTGACCGTGCGCAAACTTGGTTATTTTAAAACGGCGAATATGCGTGTGAATATTCTGCCAGGCTCAATTAATTAATGAGGCCGATTTAGTCGTCAGGACTGCATCGCAAATCTCAATCGCGGCTTGCAAAACCTCTGCAATGCTAAGGCCGGTCGTATCGAGCAAATGCGCATCTTCTGCGGGTTTCAGGGGGGCGGCCGCGCGTGTGCTGTCCCGCGTATCGCGCTCAATGAGCTGGGCGAGCACCTCCTCCACGCTTAAGGTTTCGCCATAACCGGTCAGTTCCGCATGGCGGCGTTTGGCGCGCTCTTCGGGCGAGGCGGTGACATAGAGCTTCACATCCGCATCGGGGCAAATCACCGTCCCAATATCGCGCCCGTCGAGAATACCGCCTTTAGCGGCAAAATCGCGCTGGAAGTCAAACAGAGCCGCTCGCACATCCGGGTGGACGGATACTTTAGACGCCGCTGCGCCGATGGGACCCGACTTCAAGATTGGATCGGAGAGATCATCCGCAGAAATAGTTTTCGCGGCGCGGGTTCCATCTTCCGCGTTCGAAACATCACCGCCCGCGTCCAAAACCCGTTTCGCGGTCGCGCGGTATAATTTGCCCGTGTCCAGATATGGCAGACCGTAATGCGCCGCAAGGCCTTTGCCGAGCGTGCCTTTGCCGGACGCAAATGTGCCGTCAATTGCGATAACTGTCATGATATATCTGCCCCTAAGCCGGTCATCAGATCAAAGAATGTTGGAAAGCTTGTCGCGATCATGGAGGCATCATCAATGGAAACGGGCGCAGCCGCCACGCAGCCCAAAATCAATGCGCTCATCGCGATGCGGTGATCGTGATGGGTCTTGACCATTCCGCCGCCGGGCACAGTCCCGCCCGTCACTTTGAGGCCGTGTGTCAGTTCTTCGACTTTGACACCGTTCGCGCTAAGCAGCTCTACCGTCGCTGTGATACGGTCGCTTTCTTTAACGCGCAGTTCGCCGATGTCGTCCATAATTGTCGTGCCATTGGCAACAGAGGCCGCGACAGCAAGAATAGGATATTCGTCAATCATAGAGGCCGCGCGTTCCGGCGGCACCGTGATACCGTGCAGCTTGGAATATTTGACGTGAATATCTGCAATAACCTCACCGCCGGATTTGCGGAAATTATTGGCTTGAACATGGCCGCCCATTTCGGTCAGGCAATCAAATAGTCCGGTCCGGGTTGGGTTCATCATGACATTCTCGATGATGATATCAGAGCCGGGCGTGATGAGCGCGGCGACAATTGGAAACGCCGCAGAGGACGGATCGCCGGGCACATTAATTTTCGTCGCTTTCAACACCACTGGGCCTTCCAGCTTTATCACATCCGCGCCGTTGCGTTTGGTCACCTCGACCTTGGCCCCAAACGCCCGCAGCATATTCTCGGTGTGATCGCGGGTCGGGATGGGTTCGGTTATTGTGGTGACGCCTTGCGTATTCACGGCTGCCAAAAGAACAGCGGATTTGACCTGCGCTGAGGCAATCGGCGGCGTGTAGGTCGCGGGATCAAGCTTGCCGTCGCTTTCCAAAGTGACGGGCAATCGCCCGCCCTCTTGAGATGTGGCGCTAACGCCCATATCGCGCAGCGGGTCCAAGATGCGGTTCATTGGCCGAGAGGACAGCGACGCATCGCCTGTGAAAGTCGCGCGAATTTGATATCCGGCGCAGGCCCCCATTATCAAACGGACGCCCGTCCCGGCATTGCCGCAGTCCAAATCAACCGACGGCGTTTGTAATCCGGCCGCGCCGCAGCCTTCAACCGTGTAAGCGCCTTCACCGGTTTTAGTCACGCGCGCACCCAAAGCCTGCATAACTGAGGCCGTCGAGAGAATATCTGCACCCTCAAGCAGACCCGTGACGTGTGTCGTGCCTTCGGCCATCGCGCCAAATATCATCGACCGGTGGCTGATAGACTTATCGCCCGGGGCGCGGGCTTTGCCGGAAAGAGGTCCGGAAAGGGAACTGGATTTGCCTGACGAACTGCGCATGACGGGCTGGCGCCTCCATTGATTGTTGACTCAGAAAAGCCAAACGCTAAGAGGCGCGGGTCTCGCAAATTCATCGGCCCACCGCAAGCGTTTCTGCGAGACATCACGCAAGGCATGAAGAAGGTGTCCAACATGGCAAAAGTCGATATCGGCACAAAGCGGGTTTGTCCCGAATGTGAAGCGAAATTTTACGATCTGACACGTAATCCGGCCGTGTGCCCAATGTGCCAGAACAGCTTTGACCCGTCAGAACTTGACCCGAATGTCGTTCTGCCAAACGCGCCGCTGAAACCGCAAACCTCCAAAGCGGATGATGACGACGAAGATGATGTTGAAGACGCGGTCGAAGTGGATGAAGAGGACATTGATGAAGACGAGCAAGCCGCCAAAGAGCTAGAGCTTGACGGCGACGATGCCGCCATCATTTCCGGCGGAGCGGGTGATGATGATGAAAAACCTGAATTTGATGGCTTCTCGACAGATGAAGACGAAGATGAAGATGCGGCTCTCGTGTCAGATGATGACGAAGATACAATGCCACCCGGCGCCGCAGATGACGATGACGACGAAGAAATCGAAATCTAAGCCATCCTGCGGACTGGTAGATATCAGTCCGTAAATCCCGCTTGCCACGCCCCGCGCCGGGCGTTAAACGGCGCGACTAAACTCCGGTGACCGTCACTCTGGTTATCTGGGCCGAATGGAAAGCATTCGGGGCCTTAGCTCAGCTGGTAGAGCGCTTCGCTGGCAGCGAAGAGGTCAGGGGTTCGACTCCCCTAGGCTCCACCATTCTCTCATTTCGCCGTCATGAAACGTCACCGAAATTTCATCCTTACGGCCCCGCCTCCACCTTGCATTGCGGCAGTAGCACGGGCAGGGAAAGTCCATGAAACATGCTCGTGATTTAAAGATTGCAACAATTGGTGCGGGCTATGTTGGCCTCGTGACCGGCGTGTGTTTCTCCGATTTCGGATATGACGTGACCTGCGTCGACAAAGACGCAGGTTAAATTGATCAACTCAAATCAGGTAAAATTCCTATATTCGAGGAGGGTTTAGAAGCTCTCGTCAAACGCAATGTGAAAGCAGGGCGCTTGCATTTCACCATCGACCTCTCCGCAGCGGCGCCCAAAGCGGACGTCGTCTTCATCGGTGTCGGCACGCCTCCCGCAGAAGACGGCTCGGCAGATTTGCAATATGTTATGGCTGCCGCAGAAGAGCTCGCCACCCTACTAGACGGGTTCACGGTTATTGCGATCAAATCCACGGTGCCCGTTGGAACGGGTGATAAAGTCGAAGCGCTTATACGAAAAACCGCGCCAGACGCGGATTTCGCGGTTGTTTCCAATCCTGAATTTTTGCGCGAAGGCGCGGCCATCGCAGATTTCACGGACCCGGACCGTGTTATCATCGGAACCGTCGATGAGCGCGCACGCGATGTCATGGCCCGGCTTTACCGCCCGTTCTCCACGCTTGGTCCACCAACTGTGTTCACGGATCGCCGCACGTCGGAACTTCTGAAATATGCAGCAAATGCTTATCTCGCGACCAAAATCAGCTTCATCAATGAGATCGCGGATCTCTGCGAGGCTGTTGGGGCCAATGTGACAGATGTGGCTTTCGGCATGGGCTTAGATGAGCGGATCGGCTCAAAATATCTCGCGCCGGGTCCGGGCTATGGCGGCTCTTGCTTTCCTAAAGACACGAAAGCGCTTTTGGATATTTCGAGAAAAGCTGGCGTACCCGCTCGCATTATTGAACAGGTCATCAATGTGAATGACGCCCGGAAACAATCCATGGCCGACAAAGTCATCGCGCTTTGCGAGGGTTCAGTGACAGGTCTGACGGTCGGAGTTCTGGGGTTGGCGTTCAAAGCGGACACAGATGATGTCCGAGAAACACCCGCCTTTCCGATTATCAAGGCCTTGCAAGCAGCGGGCGCAGATATTCGCGCTTTTGATCCCGAAGCGATGGAGGAGTCTGAAGCGCATTTGCGAGACGTGGTCTATTGCACCGATGTCTATGATTGCGCCTGCGGCGCGGATGTTATCGTTCTCGCGACGGAGTGGAAACAGTTCCGTAATCTAGATTTCAACCATCTGGGCGAGATCATGAACGCGCGGAAATTTGCAGATTTGCGAAATGTTTACCGGCCAGAGGACGTTCGCAGGCATGGATTCGACTACGTCAGCATCGGTCGGGCATAAACCAAGGGCTATCACGTCGATTTCGCACGATTTCGGCGAGTGACTTATTGAAAAGCGATAATTTCCTTACTACGTCTATTGGAATAGAAGAGACGAAGAGGGAGGAACTTCAGAATGTCGACATTCGAAACACAAATAGAAAAATCCAAGGCCGAAGTGGCAGAGGCGCAAAGCAAAATCGCCGAATTATCTGCGCGGATTGATACGGCCCGCTCAAAAATGAGCCAAGGCACAGACATCTCGCTGGATATCGAAAATGCCTCTCTGGACGATGTTCACGCGCATTCCGATCTGATGAACGCCAATATTGCTGAGCTAATTATGGGGCTCGACGATGTGACGGCAGGGTTCTCCAAAGACTTTGACGGTTTACGGTCCAAGACAGGTTGGGAAAAATTCGTTGGAATTTTCTCCAAGCAACGCGCCGAAAGCCTGCGCGCCGAGCGTGTCCGTGCGGCCTCCATTGAAGACAAGTTGCAAGACCTCATCGCGAAGTCCAATACCATCCAAGCCATGCTGCAAGAGCAGCTGAACGAGCTGGGCCGCCACAAAAACGAAGTTGAAGCCAATCTGCAAAGAACATTGGCAGAGCGCGGCACGACCTTAGACGAGCTTGTCGACATTCAAAATGAGATAAAATCTCTCGATCCAAAAATTATCGAGCTAGAAGGAAAATTATCAGTTTCAACAACGCCTCAAGAACGATCAAAGCTCGAGACCGAGATGGCGACCCTTAATACGCGCCACAATGAACTGATCCAGCTAGAGCAAGTCAAATTGGGCGGGTCGCAAACTTTGGAGCGTTATGTCGAAAAGGGTAAGACCTGGATGGACTCTTTACAAAACCAAATGGCAACTCAGATGGTGCTGCTGAATAAACTCACCACTGACACCAAGCAGCGCGTTATTCTTTATGATGCGTTGTCCAAATCATTAAAAACAGCGCAGCAACAAGATGTGGCGCATAAGATCAATGAGATCGGCGTGGCAACGGATAAAGAAGCGCAAGTTGCGATGGCGGCTATTGGCGCGGCGACCAATTCCAAAATGGCCGAAATGATGGAAGCCCATGAGGACCACATTGTTTTCGCCCGCAAGGTGCTGGAAGAAAAAGCCAAAGCCGATGAACGCTTTGCCCGTCGCTTTGAGAAGATCGTCGAGAAGCATGATGCCAATGCATATGGCGAAGAGTCGCTCGGCACGACCGGCGGCCAGGCCTAAGGTGGACCTTTCCTATACGCACCGCGTGCTAGATAGCGCGCGGGCGACCCGCCGATATTTTGCTAAGATTGAGCGTATCATTACGCATCTTCAATCCGTTGCGACCCTGTCATCCAAAGAAGGTTTGATCAGCGAGGCGGAGGAGAAGATTCTCAGCCAATATCTGGGGGATCTGAATAATAGCTTTACCGCCCTATCTTATAAATATCTGATGACGAACCGCGCGCCGGATTCGGGCAAGATGAGCATTGATAAAACTGAGTCCGGCTTTCCGGTTTTCTCTGAGATTATCCAGCTTGCCGCCGATTCCACGCAAGCCAAGAAACATTTGAAATCCCTGCCGGAGCAAGAGCGCCTGAAAAAGGATATGGTCAATCATATCCTGACCGCGCGTTCCGCGCCCACAAGTCTGCAATATGCGCTGGCGCAGCGGATTTATTATGAGACGCTGGTGAATGAGAACCTGTTTCTGTCGCAGAACCATCCGCAAATCATGTGGGTGGGTAAGGATCTGCAACGCAAGAAGCGCCGCTATATCATTCATTGGGCGGCCTATGACTCCAAAACCAATATCCCGGTTGTCTATTTAATGGTTGTCGATGATACGGCCAATCGCGCCTTGCCCCATGATGAGCGCCGCTGGCCGCGTGTGCAAGATGCTCTGATGGCGCAGGCCTTGTCGGAGTTAAAACTCCTGACGATTGCGAAAGGTTTTGATGAAGATTTTGACGGGCTTCATCCGAAAAGCCTGAGACGGTTTCATTTGGGGCCGATGCACAGTCATGCTTTTACCGAACAACGCGGTCCAATCCGTGACGTCCTCGCCAATGCCATTGGCGAGGAAGGTCTGGATTGGGCGCTGGCTTGGACAGTAGAGTCTCTAATATCCGACGGTCAGGAATGGAAGAAAGTGGGCGTGTTCAAACAAGCCCCGCGCGAGGTCTATAGACTCGATGCTTTTAATATGTCCGGAAAAATGGACGGCGTAACCGATGTGACCCGCGCCCTTATCCTGCCGCACCGCGCCTATCAGGTGATGGAAGAAAAACATGCCAATGATTTTGCGGGCGTCCGCAAATATGTCGTCGGGCAAAATGCTAAAATTTTAAGTTACTCATAGAGGGTATTGAATGTCGAACGCGTCTGACCTGATGGAAATCAAAGAATCCGCAATCCGCGAAAAAGTAGCAGCTGCGCAATCCCTGCTGGACGGGTTTGACCATACGCCCCGCCTCGCCAAGCCAAAAGATATTGAGGCCGTCGCGCCGAAATCACCCGGGATTGGCGGATCGCGCCGCCGGTTCCGATCCACAACACCCGGCCTCGTTACCACCTCGACCGCGCGCGCCGAAGGCGTCAACATCATCGCCCGCGTGGAGGCAACGGATGCGGATGATGCGTTGATGAGCCCTGTACAAGCTGGTGTTCTGCATGGCCTGCGCCGCGCGTTGGCCACGGCCTTGACCGTTGTCGATCAATATTCGGATGCGACTGGACTATCCGCGCTGCTGAAAGCCAATTTGGAAGGCAAATTGCCGGGCTCCAAGCAAACAGAATTTAACGAGTCTCTCGCCGCCAGTTCCGTCATCGCGCTCCACGTCTTTGCGAATATGGCGAGCTATTTGCTCTCGACTATGCATGATACGTCCGAGCTATCTGTGGATGTTGGCGATGTTGAAGAAGTGCTGACGGATAACCCGCAACTCGCGCTGACGGGTGCGCTGTGGGAACTCGACCAAGACTTAGCCGTCTTCGCCGATAGCGAGGATAAACTCATCCCGACGGTGACGGCTTTCCTCGAACAGTTGATGGAGAAAACAGTCTTACGCGCCGCAAATCTGCCGCGCCTAGAAGCTTTCACATCTGTCGCCTACCGCGTCGAAGCGGATGATTTCGACATTCGCGGATTTGAAGCCGCGACCCGTGCGAAATCGTCCAAG
>CAZSKH010000085.1:5193-9044 GCA_964607395.1 uncultured Algimonas sp. | reverse complement strand
AAGGCTAAGTGCCGAAACGGCCCCAAATAAATATGATCTCATGACTGATATCCCCAAAAGTGAAATTCGCGCAGCTTTCACTCTGACGCCGAACTATAGTTAACAAAATTTACCGGGAGCAAAAAGCCACACCCCTGATGAATAGTTTCTGAATAAATAACGAAACACAAATAAGCAAGTGTCAGGACAGTAAGGAAAAGCCGCTAAAACAGGGAATTCAGGGGGTTAACTGACAAAAATCTGACGTAAAGTTAATAAAATTGGACGTGTTCAGGCTTCAAGGCGCGGGTGTTTTTGTCCGAAATCGACAAATATCCTGAATGGGGCAGGCATAACATTCGGGCGTTCTGGCTTTGCAAACATAGCGTCCGTGCAGCAAAATCCAGTGGTGTCCGCCGTGCAGGTAGTCTGCCGGTGTGACGCGCAGAAGATTAAGCTCAACCTCGAGCGGGTCCTTACCCGGGGCCATCCCGGTCCGGTTAGATACCCGGAATATATGCGTATCCACCGCCATAGTGGGTTGGCCGAAAACCTCATTTAAAACTACATTGGCGGTTTTACGTCCCACGCCCGGTAAGCGGATAAGCTCTGCGCGGGTTTGCGGGACTTCGGAACCGAACTCATCAACAAGCAGCTGCGAGAGCTTTATGACATTTTTGGCCTTATTTCGATAGAGGCCAATGGTTTTGATATGATCACGGACTGTGTCTTCGCCCAGCGCCAGCATTTTTTCGGGCGTATCGGCGATGAGGAACAGGTCTTTCGTCGCGCGGTTCACACCAATATCTGTGGCCTGCGCTGAAAGCGCCACGGCGACGACCAATGTATAGGCGTTCACATAATCCAGTTCCGTTTCCGGCGCAGGACGTTCAATCGACAGGCGGCGGTAGATTTCCGCAATCTGCGCGCGGGTCAGCTTCGGACGTGGCAGATGTTTATAGAGTTTCTCTTTAGCGGCCATCGGGCGTCCGACTCTATATATACGCGAGCATGTCTTTGATGAGATTATCCGCCAGGGTCGCAGATGGTTCGGCAATCAACTCGCCTTTCTCGTCAAAGGCGGCCTGCGCTTTGCCAACGCCGACTTGGACCGGAGAGACATGCGCGCCGAGACGCATGAGGATGTAATTTATCTGCCGCATACACATGATGCCGCTCATCGGTCCGGGCGTGCAAGACGCAATCCCCCAATAGGGCTTTTTGAAATGATCCGTGCCAGTTGTTGATGTCCAATCAATCGCGTTTTTTAACAGTGGCGGCAGGCCGCCATTATATTCAGGGCTAACGATGACGACGCCGTCACAGGACTTAATTTTCCGGGCGAGCTTTTTCACACCAGCGGGCAAAGCTAAATCACCGTGGTAAAGCGGAAGCTCATATGTGGCTAGATTGATCGATGTCGTTTTCAGCCCTGCGCGCTTGAACCGTTTCACCAGAGCTTTCTCCAGCTGCTTATTAATGGAGCCATCACGCAAGGAGCCGCAAATAAAGCCAATCTTTGGCTGAGTATCAGAGGACATAAAATCACTTTCGGGCATTGCTATGCGGCGCGGGTTGAGTTTTTCAAACGGCCTATCCCTCTAGATACGCGACTGCAAACGTTTTGGAGTGAATGACCCCCGGGCTCTTGATAAACACCGCCAAGGTTGTAATATTGTAACTATGCAGAAATTTGAGGGTATATCATTCGTGTGGGCCTTGGTCTTGATGGGGGTCATTGCGTTGGTGTTTGCTTTGCGTGCTTTTATCGGCTGGCGGCAAGTTCGCACGGATGCACGAGACGATTTCAACTATAAACAGACTCGCGGCATGGTGCCGGGCGCGATGACCCGTGAAACATATGAAGATATTTACAGGCGGGTTTATAATCCGCGCGGGCCAATACATGTCGCCGGGGCAATGGTCGCAATTCTGATTGTCACGCCAATCGCCATGTGGGCTTTCGCGCTGGGTTTGAATTTGATCTATAATTTATCGGGGCAAAACCGCGTGATTGAGCCGGGCTATCTGGTTTGGCAGTTTTTTCTGTTCTTTGGCATTATCGCGGTTTGGGTCGGGATCGCTTATCTCGCGGCCAGGCGCTATCATCAAAAAGCCCCGGGAAGCCTGCAATTTGAAATGGATCAGCACCTCTACGGCGAAGATGATTACGGCGAGAGCTTCTAGCCTCTAAAACCCCAACACGTCGCGCATAGTATAGCGTCCGGATTTTTGCCGCGCGGCCCATACGGCCGCAGAAACAGCGCCGCGCGCAAAAACGGAGCGGTCAAAGGCGTCATGGGAGAGCGTAATCATTTCCAACTCATTGGCGAGCTTCACATCATGTTGTCCAATGACGCCGCCGCCGCGCAGAGCTGCAAATCCAATATCGCCTGTTTTTCGCGCGCCGGTCATGCCAACCCGAGCGAGGGTTTGTGCCTTGGACAGCTCCACGCCTCGGCCTTTCGCGGCCGCTTCGCCCAGCAGGAGCGCTGTGCCTGACGGCGCGTCAACCTTGTGGCGATGATGCATTTCCAAAATCTCAATATCCCAATCCGGCCCAAGTTTCTCCGCCGCCAGTTCAACCAGCACAGACAGCGCCGTTACGCCGGGTGAAAAATTTCCGGCGCGCAACAGGGCAATCGTCCCGCAGGCGGCTTCCATGGCGTGATCTTCCGCAGGCGTAAATCCCGTTGTCCCGGACACCATGGCTTTGCACCGCCCCGAATGACCTGTGCCCGCTAAAATTAGCGCTGCGTCAATCGCGGCTTTGGGGGCTGAAAAATCAATTAACACGTCGCAGCCATCTAATCCGGTTTTAAAATCCGATGTCAGTTTTACGCCTAAGGGGCCTACGCCCGCAATCTCTCCGGCGTCTTGGCCAAGCCTTGGCGCGCCGGGGGCTGTAATGGCCGCGCCTAACCGGACGTCGTCTCTGTCCGCGATGGCGCGAATAACAGCTGCGCCCATGCGCCCGTCAGCGCCCAATATGCCAAGTTCAATGCTCATACGCGGTCACTACCGCGCGAAGGGGCTTAGCTGCAAGCCGTTTTGGCTTGGCGAAGCGCGGCGGTGACGCCCTTGAGCGAAAATGTGTAGCGCGTTTGCGTGCCGCGCTTGGACACAGCGGATACCGTCATGGTTGAACCGGCCCGCATCTTAGAAACGAGTTTCCGCTCATTTGCGCTCTCGGAAATAAAGGCTTCATTATCTGCGGCGAACATGGTCAGCGCCGTGCTGCCAACTTTGGCTTGAGGCGCGCGGGTTGGTTTCAAATCATATCCGGCGAGGAAGGATGGCTGTTCGGTCGCTGCACCGTTTTTCCAATTAGACACCATAAAATAGATATCGCCATGATTAACCGAATTGGGCGATTTGGCTTGGGCCTCACTCAACACATAGCAAATGCGGTCTCCGCCGGACCCGCGCGTATAGACGGTCCAATCGCCATGGGTTCCCGCGAGTTTAGGTGCGGCCTGCGCAAAAGCGGGCGCAGCTGTCAAAGCGGCAAGTGCGAAAGCCATGCAAAGTCTAAGCGTGTGAGAGCGTGTCATATCGGCACCATAATGCCGCGCCTACGGTTAATCCCGCGTTAAATGCAGTCGCAAATCGCCGTCCTGACCGCAGTCATGTTATTTCGAGAATCTATCCCCGATATGGTGTTTGCGCTCCGCCAAGTGAAAAGAGCGGTATATCGCGTAACCCGCGACGCAAGCACTCCCGATGACCACCATCAGAAAAGGCGCTTTGGGGGGCATGGATAAAGCGGCCAATCCAATCAAAGCGAAGGTAATCACATTAACCGCAAAATTATAAAGAACTGACCCCGCACTCATCAATTGCGCCCGAATGCGCGGGTGTGCGCGTCTTTG
>CAZSKH010000085.1:1971-5093 GCA_964607395.1 uncultured Algimonas sp. | reverse complement strand
ACGCTCCAAATGGCTGTGATTGGATTATAATCGACGACCAAGTCTGGATTTGGCGGTCGAGCCGGCGGGCAGGTTTCCGCCGCCAACCAGCCAAGAATAGCGATTCCGAATAACAGACCGGCCAATACCATCGGTGCGTCCGTTGCGAGTTTCAAACCAACAATTGTGCCGATCAATAAGATGGCAAATTGCGTTCCCGATAGGAGTCCATTTGCCCGGATTAACTCATCACTATCGAGCCATTGCGGCATGACCGCATTTTTGGTGGGCGAGAAAAACGCAGATTGCGCGCCCATCAACCCGAGCGTGACCGCCAAAATTCGCACATCTTGCAAATAGAACCCAATCGCTGCGAGGATCATAATCAGGACCTCGGCGCGCTTTATCCATCGGAAAATAACCCCGCGATCCACCTTATCAGCGATTTGGCCGGCGATGGCGCAGAAAACTAAAAAGGGCCCCGTAAAAATCAAGGCGGCGACCGGCACGCGTATGGCTGAATTTAGGTCCGGTAAAAATACCATTCCGCCGAAAGTAATGAGTGCAATCAGCGCGTTCTTCAGCGCATTATCATTAAACGTCCCGGCCTCGAATAAGACATAGAGCGGAGCGAAGCGCCGTGAAAGCAAAAGCGGTCTGCGCGGCGTGGTTACCGCCATCATTTTGTTTTTTGACATGGCTATGCCTAACCTGCTTCCGCTTCGCGCGCTATTCTTTTGGCGCGGGCGACCTTGTTTTCTTCAAGCTTGCCAATGTCCGCAGGATTGAGTGCGCCCGGATTTTCCAGATCGAGCAGCTCTATGGAGCGGCTTTCAATCCGGTTTTGCAAGAGCGCCATAAATTCATCTTTCTCCAGCCCCGGCGGAATGGGATCTAAATATTCAATATGAGCGCGGCCCGTGAATTTGGCCCAGTCTGTCTGGTTCCACCGCTGCCCCAGCGTGTTTGCGACGGGGATAACGGGGCAGCCAAAGTCTTGTTGCAAATGCCAAATCCCTTTTCGGTATTTGTGATGAGTGCCGATTTTCGACAAATGCCCCTCCGGAAAAATCAGCAAACGACGGCCCTCATTTCGAACGTCTTCGGCTTGGGCCGCCATTTTTTTGCGCGAATCCGACCCGCCGCAGCTATCAATGACAACGGCGTTCATCTTGGTCAGGATGCGCTTGAGGCCCCAAAATTTCTCCAAATGATCGCCCGTAACAAAAGACAGGTCTTCAAAGTCTGAAAAGATAACAAAGCCGTCGCCATAAGATTGATGTTTAGACGCGATAATGACGGGTCCGCTGGCCGGGATGTTTCCCTTGCCCGAAACCTGAATATCCATACCGCCAATGCGGCGCATGCCCCACACCATGACTTTGGTATAACGTTTCAACGACCCCATTAGGGCCGCCCGTCCGGGGATCAAAGACGCGACCAGGCAGCTCAACACGTAAATCACGGTCGTAAGGTAAAAGAAGAGATTGAAGATTAAGGTTCGCATCACGCGTCCTCCAAGACAGCCATAACGGCCCGTTCAAACATGCCGATATGATCAGAAAGCGCGCCAATATCTCCGCCGAGTAATTTACTCTGTGCGGCCTGCATCACCACGCCCAGCGCCATGGATGCCAGCAGGTCAGGTGCGATGCCGCTGCGCAGACGTCCGGCCGCTTGGTTAAACCGCACGAGGTCCGCAGCCGCCCGCAAAGGGCCGTCGGTCGAGAGATTTGGAAAGCGATGCATATAGAGCAGATGATAGGCAAAAAGTGGCCAATCCTCATCCGCAAGCGCCGCATAATCGCGGACAATATCTGACACAGCCGCCTCTAATGGCTGGTCCATATGTCCGCGCACGAGGTCGGTCAGGCGCACATGTATCGTTTCCATCAGCACACGCGAGAGATCGGCTTTAGATTTAAAGTGCCGGTATAGCAGGCCCTCACTGACATCGGCAAAAATAGCAATGGATTTGGTCGAGACACCTTCGATGGATTTGTCAACAAATAGGATAAGGGCCGCGCGTTCAATTTTCGCTTTGGATGTCCCTTTAGCGGCGACGACGCCGCGCTCTTCTGTGATGATGTCGGGCATAACCCCTCTCAAATGACTATGACGGTGCGTTTATCGCCCAATTTTATCAATAAGTGATTAATCACTCATTATATTCAAGCAGATTGATGGGCTGACTGTCACGCTACAAAAGTGAATAGTCATCAGTATGTAAGTGATTGCTCACTTACATTATGCCCATTTGAATTGAAGCTGTCCTGAAACACGGGCTTGATTGTGCGCGCGTAAATCGGCAGGTCTGCCCTCAATAGACAAACACCCCTTCAGCTTACGGAGACCCCCATGAAACTATCCAGCGAAATCACAGCCGTCGTCACCGGCGGCGCCTCCGGTCTCGGCGAAGCGACAGCGCGCGCCTTTGCTGCTAAAGGCGTGAAAGTCGGCATTTTCGATATGAACGCAGAGCGCGGCGCACAGGTTGCCTCCGAAATCGGCGGTGTCTTTGCCAAAGTAAATGTCGCAGATGAAGCCAGCGTCGACGCCGGCTTTGAGGCTGTCCGCGCCGAAAACGGAACCGAGCGTTTGCTCATCAATTGTGCGGGAATTGGGCTCGGCATGAAAACCGCCAGCCGGAAACGCGATACCGGCGCAATCCTCGCGCATGACGTTGCCGCCTATAAACGCGTGCTGGATATTAATCTGTTCGGCAGTTTCCTCTGCGCGTCGAAATCTGCCGCCGCCATGATGGCCTTGGAGCCTATGGCCCCAGACGGAGAACGCGGCTTGATCGTCAACACAGCGTCCGTCGCCGCCCAAGATGGTCAAATCGGGCAGCTGGCATATGCGGCCTCCAAAGGCGGTATCCTCTCCATGGCGCTGCCCATGGCGCGCGACCTCGCCCGCGAAGGCATTCGCGTGAACACGATTTTACCCGGCTTTTATGAAACCCCGATCTATGAACAAATGAAACCCGAAGTGAAAGAATCCTTGCGCGCTCACGTCCAATTCCCGAACCGTTTCGGCCAGCCGAGTGAGTTCGGAGATGTCGCAGTCTTCATGGCGGAACATGCCTATATCAATGCGGAATATATTCGAACCGATGCAGGTGCGCGCATGCCACCGCGTTA
>CAZSKH010000085.1:0-1871 GCA_964607395.1 uncultured Algimonas sp. | reverse complement strand
TTTATTTTGTGATCCCTCAGGGCTCGCCAGACCGCAAAGTTCAAATCTGACGTAAATTTATTCGGCCCATCATCAATGCCGGAGCACCAAAACTCCACGGCCATATGGACGCCATATTCGCCAAATTCCCGAAATTCTAAATCCGGCATTTCAGGTTCATCCAGAACGAGAGGGTGATTCTCAAACACGGGCATGAGAATACCTTCCAGGATATCCAGATCCGTATCATAGGACACTTTGAAGTGAACCTCATAGCGCTGGCGCGGGTCCTTATGGGTCCAGTTTTCATAAGTGCCCTCCGTGAAGGTCGTGTTGGGCACCATGATGTCTTTGCCGTCTGTGGTCTCCACCACTGTATTGCGGAGATTAATGGCTTCCACGAACCCTTCTTGCCCGTCAGGTAGAACCACAAAATCCCCAGCCCGAACCGAGCGATCAAACAGGATTATCATACCGGATACGAAGTTCGCCGCGACAGGTTGCAAGCCCAAACCAATCCCCAAAGACAGCGCCGAGAAGATAACGACCAAACCGGAGAGCGGCACTTTGGCTGCGCCCATCACCAAGATGAAGATGACGGTGAAAAGTATAATCTGAAATAATTTTCCAACAACTTCTTGGGTCGCAACATCAAGCCCTTCTTGGGATCGAATGGCCGATTGGCCCTTCATATTTGCGATATTCCCTAATTTAAAAAATAGCCCGCCAAAGATCAGAAGCAGAATAACCGTCATCAGGCTGATCGGCGTGTCCCCCATTCGCAACAGAACAATTCCATTGAGTGTGTTCAGAAGATCATCATAATACCCAAACAGCATTATAAGGGCGAGGGGGATGGCGGTCCAAATCGCGAGTTTTTGGACCAAATCATTTCCAATAAATTCCTTAATGGCTTTGAACAATAAGAAAACAACGGCGAGACTTTGCGCGATTTTTACAAGCCATGTGGTCGCCGCTATAGATCCGGGCGTGCCTGCGGTTCCTTCGGCTACTCCCAATGACAGGGCCTTCAAAATTGTGCCAAATAAAATTAAGAGACAGACCAATAGAATCGGGCGCAACAACGCCCTGCACCGGTAAATGTAATCCCGAACAATTTTGAGTTTTACGTCGCTCTCGGGTTTATCACGGAAAAGAAATATATTTTTGCGGAGGATGCGGGCCAGAAGAGGCGAAAATATATAGGCGAGGACAATCGCGCCAACTTGGGCCAAAAATGTGATACTCGTCAGCCATCCTAATAATTTATTCCCGATTTTGGAAAGAAGCGCTTTGACTTCCTCTGCGCTGGACGGAATAACAGATGGCTTAGCGGCGCCATCCGCATTGCCTTCCGCAGCCTCGGATGCAGCCGCCTCCATTTGCTCCCTCACCGCCTCCGCAAACGATTTCTCCGCTTCCTCGCGCGCCTCAATCGCAGCGAGGATCGCGGGATCATCGAAATCAATCGTCGATGGAGATGTCGCTGTTTCCGCAGCCGTTTCAGCCACCGCTTCAACCGTCTCGCGCGGCGCTTCCGGGGATCCAGCTTCGGAGGTTTGCGCCCATCCTGACAAGGTCAGTGCAATCATTGTTAAGACCGCAAGGCCGAAAATGCGCAATGTCGTCATGAAAAGACCCCAAAATCTAACGTCCGTAAACCCCTAGAACTCCGACTAGCTTTTGTAAACGTTTTTGGGCTAAGCCGCGCCTGAAACGGAGTCCGAAAACATGAGTTCACCAAAAAAAGTCGTCCTCGCCTATTCTGGCGGTCTTGATACGTCGATCATTTTGAAATGGTTGCAGGAAGAAAAGGGCTGCGAAGTTGTGACTTTCACCGCCGATTTGGGCCAGGGCGAAGAGCTGGAGCCGGCGCGCCGCAAGGCCGAAGC
>CAZSKH010000084.1:0-9102 GCA_964607395.1 uncultured Algimonas sp. | reverse complement strand
GAACTTGAACCGCTGCTCGAGGCCGAAGTCGATGGGTATAAAAGCTACCGTCTTATCGGCGCAGGGATTTCGGGCTTGTCTGCACCCGTGGGGGACGTGGCTGATATGCTTGATTTGAAGTCGGCAAAACGCGGCGCAGCGGAACGTGCCAGCGATATTGCGCGGGCAAAATTTGGAACGGACGCCGTCACGACCGGGCGCGGCCTACGCTTGCGTCAAGCCCGAGAGGCCAACATCGCGGAAAGCCTGCCCAGCAAGCCCAAATTTGAAGATTAAGAGTGAGAGCCTAACTTTGGCGTCCGGCGCCGCTCAACCCAGGCTATCGCAGACGCCAATAGCCCATAAGTGAAAAGCATGAGAACGCCTAGCATGACGCCATGCGGGCCAGCCGACGGATCAAATGTTCCGGCTTGAACCTGAATGCCCGGGGCTGTGATGAAGGCAAATTGGAGAGCCCCCATGAAGACGAATAAGACCAAAAGTCCGATGATGCCCGACCACGGTCCGGTTGTGACCCGCACCCAATATATGAACGCTGCCAATAATAGTCCCATTTCTAGCGCAAAAGCGAGGTAGGGCCAGTTCCAAACGCTGAGCCCAAGCTCAATCGAACTCCCGGGCCAAAGCGGTAAATCGGGGCGATGCACGATAAGATCTAAGACCCAATGAGAAAATACGAGACCGAACACGACCCAAAAGCCCTTTGCACCGGCTTTGGGGCGCAAGGCTTTGAAAATCAGCCCGCCAAGTGCCGCCCATCCGAGTGACGTTAGGAGGCTGTGGGAATAGGGTATCGTAAAATAGGGTTCGCCTTCAATCATGCGGGTTGTGCCCTCAAGCCCGATCATGGCGAGTAGAGCAAAAATGATATCCATGAATTGAACCGCTAAAAACGCCATCCAAACCGGAACAAGGACAACGCCTTTGCCGCGCTGTGTATCGAAAACCGCCGGCGCGTAGTGACCCATGAACATGGCGGTTTCCTATTTAGGGGCTAGCTCGGCAAAGTAATCGAAAATTTCATCTTCGCTACGGCTCGCCGCGTTTCGCCATGTTGGCGCTGTGTCCAAATTGAGAACTTTGCCGTCCGTATTCGTCACAATAATTGTGGGCGTGCCGACAATGTCTTCCAATCCGAACCTTCGCGCGACATCGATATTGCGGTCTTTTTGTCCGACATCGATATAACGCACGACGAAATTATCTCCGAGCATGGTTTCAAAACGCGGCGTTTGAAACCAACCGGCTAAGGCTCGGCTATCATGGCACCAATCGGCGCCCATCACGATGATCGCATGTTTCCCAGAAATGGCCGCATCCGACAGGGCCTCATCAACCGCGTCTTGCGCAACGAGCGAGGGTTCAGGGTCAAAAGGCCGCGCTTCGGGATGGTCCGCTGCAACAGCGATCGGAACATAGGTGGAAGAGGAGCAGGCGACAGCCAAACAGGCAGTTATAAACAGGCTATAAATTCTCATAGGGCATCTATACCCGAAATCAGTTGCATGCCTAGCGTCTTCGGGGCCATGTCACTTAAATGTCAATTTTTCGATTTTTTCGCAGATCTAAACCAGCCTCGAAGCCTCAGCTTGTCCGTGATCCCAGCCCTGCTGCGACAAAGGCAACCGCGCGTCTGGCGAGTGCCGATGGTGTGGATGTGCGGCGCTATTTTCACAATGAACATCATTTTCAATGCTACACGAGTTGGTTTGCCCATTGGGGCGGGTGGATAAGCGCAGGGCACTGCCTGACGGAGGCGCAAGATCATTTACCGGAATTTGCCGAAGGACTGGCGTCATCAAAATGGCCTGATGGATTAGACGCAGCCTTAGCAGGATGCACCCTGCCCGTCAGCCGTCCCGCTGACCCCGTCATTGGTCAAGACGTTATTTTACAAGGGTATCCGGCGGGCTGTCGGCATATGGAGAGCCGCACAGGACGGGTCTATTTCGAACGCAGCCCTGGGCAGTGGATTATGCATATTTTCAAGCCGGATGAGCCTGTTGTAACTGGCATGAGCGGCGGTCCCGTTCTCGACGCGAAAACCCGCCAGCCCATCGGCATTGTCATCACGCGCAACAGTCCGGCGGATCTTAACAATGACCGCGACCCTGATGAGAGTGCCGATTTCATCGCATTATCAGCCGTCTGGGACGCTATGCAACCGAACCCGGCATCCGCCTAAAGCGCACCATCCGCATGGTCGCACCCGCGTCCCTGTGCTTTGCAGCCAGCTGATAGTCAGGCAAAGCGAAGAAGCGTTTCATGTGAGCCTTATCGCGAAATTCCAATAAAACAGCTTTGTCGCCGGGCAAATCAAAGAATTTAGCGCCCTCATCATTACCAATAACATTCACGCCTTCGCGGATGAAAATGGGCGTAGAGAGCTCCACATATCGATCATATTCCGACTTGTCGTGAAATTCGGCGGTAACGAATAATAAGATAGACATAGAGCTTCTAAATCAAAGTGAGCACGACCATGCCAATCAGCACGAGCGTTGAGAGCGAAAACACGGCAAACCTCAACATAACTTTGCCGGAGCTGACTTGGATGAAACTATGTAAAACCCGCAACGCGACATAGGCCCAAGCCGCATAGAATATCGGTGTCGACATTTGCGCCGTCAACGTTACGTAAAACATGAGCGCGTAAAAGATCGTCGGCTGCTCCATCAGATGATTGTAGTTATGAGCGGAAGCTTGAACAGAAAGCGGCAATCGCTCTTTCCACTTTCCATCTGGTGATTTCGCCGTGTCCGGATCGATTTTCGCAGCCTGCATGGCGGGAATGCGGCGCGCATACATCAGAACCCAGATCAAAAGCGTCCAGATGACCAACGCCAAGACAGGCGCTAGAAATGTTGTCGATGTCATAAGTCTCTCCCCAGGTTTCCGGCGGGGATAGCGCAATAAAAAAGGGCCTGCACGGGATTTCCGTGCAGACCCTCTATTCAGTCTTCAAGGCAACAGCCTTGAAAATGACTTACGCCATTGTGATGTTTTCAACAGCCGTCTTGCCAGTGCGTTGGTTCACGGCTGTATCGAACATGACTTTGTCACCTTCGTTGAGACCTTGAATGCCGGAGCGTTGCAGGGCTGTGATGTGGACAAAAACGTCGCCTTCACCATCATCTGGTTGAACAAAGCCGAAGCCTTTGGTGGTATTGAAGAATTTAACCGTACCTGGTTTCATTTCGTCTGACATGTGTATTCCTTTCACGTCGTCTTAATGCTGACTCCAATGCGAAGCCCGCTTGAGGGTCGAAAAAGGTATGCAATGCGTACTCAGTGTGCCGCAACGGAATGTCACGTCAAATCTGGCCGGTCGTCAGGCCTGTTCTCGATAGCCCCCATATGGGCGTTATCGCGATGAATCGCAAGCGAACGTTTTCCAACTGAAAATTCCAAAAGCCACGACACTGTTGAAAGCTCACTAAAGTCCATGAAAACTCACGGAAGCTCATGAGTTTTCAACCTTATTTCTTTCTCCTGGTGAGAATGAGGGGGCATTTCTCTGTTTCTTCTCAAGCTTAGATGGTATCAAGGGAAACGAGCAAAAAAGGAAAATTTTCACATCGAGGACCATAGAAGTTGATAGGGCTAGAACCAAACATTGAGCACACGAATATGCTGGACATCCTGGATGCAATTGCGACAGCTAAGACTGTCGAAGAGCTCTTTGAGTGTTGCGACAAGCGTGTGGCCTACGCTTACGGTCTGTACCATCATATTCCAACGATTGGGTCACAAGATTACGGTCATTTGAATAGATTCTGGTCAACCGGCTTGAGTGATGAAGTTATCCGATACCTTGAAACCAAAAGGCTGACTCCTGATCCAGTTATGCAATATGTTTTTGCGAAAGGGAGACCCTTCTGGGTGTCCGCTATGTTAGAACAGTCCGATTTCAAGACAAGCCGCGAGCACTATCGAGCTAATCTAGTTTTATCCGATGTTGGCGACGGATTGTTGATTCCTGTATTTGGACCATTTCTCAAACAGGGCTATATCTTCATTGGCTTTGAGAATTCTCGAAAGTTCTACGACGATGTTTTCGCTTGGCAAATGCAAGCAATCTTGCAAGCGGTACACACTCGCTATTGCACGATAGTTGAATCATTCCGGCAACGCATCAGTTTGACAACGCGGGAAAGTGAAGTTCTCGAACTTCTGACATTTGGGAAAACCAACCCTCAAATAGGGCTAATTTTAGGAATATCCGCAAACACCGTGTCCGGTCATGTAAAACGCATATTCATAAAGTTCAACGCGAGTGATCGAGTGACAGTTGCCCTTAGAGCGAGAAGCTCAATTTTCAACGGACTTGGTTCCGGAAAGATACCTAAAAATGTTCATAGCAATGCGGTCTGAAGCCGTAAGCTCTTGGCCCGTTTCGACACCTGCTGCCTTTGCCCAAATATCCATCAGGATAAGAACGTCTTGATCCGAATGAAGTGCAAAATGAGCAGCCTGATCTAATAGAGCCGCTTCAATATCTAGCAAATATTCTTGCCGGATGTCTGCATCATGATCTTCCGCATCATTGGCAGGTTTCATATCCGCACACTCTTGGAGAGAAACATTAGTTGTGTCGTATAAATTGATTAGCTGGGTCAACGAATTGGGTTCATCCAATCGGTCCGGCAGTGGGTGCTTCTTTGCAAGTTCCATAATAATGGGTGCCCTTTATTTTCAGTCCTTTTGAAAGGCAAAGTTGATTGTATTTGAATAATTTGTATAGCGTCCGAAAGCCCCCCTAAGATACCCCCCCCTCATATGGGTTGGACAACGTCCTTTTTGAGGATAAAATCACCGAAAGCCCTAGTTAAGCCTCGTATTTGACCGAAATTTGGAGCCTAAGGACAATCTTTGACGCCGGATAATTCCCAAGCCCAATCGAAGCATGAATAAAGTCAATTGCAATTTAAAAACAATCGAATCACCATGAACAGACCTTCTTACAATTTTTACCGCTCATTTCCCTGAGTATAATGTACGAGACTCCACACTCTAAGGCCCTTGGACTCATTTGATTCTCTTACCAAAACGCCTAAATCCATCATCTCCCAAACCAGCAAGCAAGCGAGCTCCAACTTGTCCCCGGTTTGAAAAAACGTTGTCAGTTGATCACAACTTTTAACAAATGATAATCTCCTGCTTTCATTTTGAGAACTTACTTAGTCGTTGCATTGAAAAACAGGAACATATCGAAAAGTGAAAAAAATGGCAATTTTGAGCGAGAGATATCCCATTTCTGATTATACAAAAGCCGTGACGTCTTGTTCATTTGCGCCGAATCTGGCGATGGTATTAAGATACGAAAAATCTCACTCTTATTGTGGCTGAGATCTATATGAAAAATACTGCCTCAGGAAACTCATGACCACAACAGCACGCACTTGGTTCCAACGTCTTTCGCCCTACCGGGTTGCCGAGAATGGCCGTGCTATTTTTGAGATCGCAATTACTCTTGGACCATTTCTGGCGCTCTGGGCTGGAATCTGGGGCCTGATGCAAGCCGGTCATTATTGGGCGGTCCTTGGCTTTATTCCGGCGGGCGGCTTGCTTGTTCGGCTTTTCATTATTCAACATGATTGCGGGCATCAGTCCATGTTCAGCCACCGAAAGGTCAATGATTGGGTTGGGCGTTTCATCGGTATCCTGACGCTAACCCCTTATGATCACTGGAAACGGGGACATGCGCTTCATCATGCGGGGTCAGGCAATCTGGATCGCCGCGGAATAGGTGACGACATTCTGACAATGACGGTTGAAGAATATAAAGCCGCCTCAAAATGGGAGCGTTTAAAATACCGGATGTATCGCCATCCCGTTGTCATGTTTGGGGTTGGCCCAGCCTATGTATTTTTTCTGCACAACCGTCTGCCTATTGGCGCGATGAAAAACGGTTTGAAGCCTTGGGCCAGCGCCCTACTCACCAATCTTGGCGTCGCGATTGTTTACGGCGGTTTAATTTGGGCTGTGGGCTGGAAGATATTTGTGCTCATTCAAATTCCAACGGTTGTGGTCGCAGCCTCTATCGGAGTCTGGATGTTCTATGTGCAGCACCAATTTGACGAAACGCACTGGTCACGAACCGGCGAATGGGACCGTGAAAATGCGGCCCTGCAAGGAAGCTCATATTACGATCTCCCAAGATGGTTGATGTGGATGACAGGCAATATCGGTGTCCATCACGTGCATCATCTGTCTGCGCGCATTCCATTCTATCAGCTGCCACGCATTCTCAAAGCCCACCCGGAGCTAAAATCTGTCGGCCGTCTGACATTCATCCAAAGCCTAAAATGCGTCAAACTCGCCCTTTGGAACGAAAAAGAGAAACGCATGGTGAGTTTTCGAATGGCGAAGGCCGCGCGCTAAATTTTTCCCCTAGGGAACGATTCTAGGCCTACACATCTGATCACAGACTATTCAGCATATACAGTGCTGAACCCTTGCGTTACGTTAACGTGAACGTTAACTGCACCCTAAGTCGAACAGGGAGTCTGTTTGGGCGCGGTCTCCCCTTGCTCAGCTGGATCCTATTCAAAACAAGAATATTGCGAGAGGAAAGACTATGACCGAGGCCTATATATATGATGCGGTGCGCACACCGCGCGGCAAGGGTAAATCCGACGGAAGCCTACATGAGGTCACGCCCGTCGCTCTGGCGGCTCAAGTTTTAGAGGCCGTTCGCGACCGCAACAACATCGATAGCGCCGAAATCGAAGACATCGCATTTGGCTGTGTCTCACCTGTTGGCGAGCAAGGCGCGGTCATCACGCGCTCTGCCATCCTCCAAGCGGGTTACGCGCAAACAACATCTGGTATCCAGGTAAACCGTTTCTGCGGATCAGGCCTCGAAGCGTCCAACATCGCGGCGGCGAAAGTTATGGCCGGCGAATGTGATATGGCCATCGGCGGCGGCGTCGAGCACATGTCCCGTGTCCCAATGGGCAGCGACGGCGGCGCAATGGCAACCGACCCAGCTGTGGCAATCGCAAACTATTTCGTCCCGCAAGGTGTCTCGGCGGATTTGATTGCTACGAAATATGGTTTCTCTCGCGATGACCTCGACGCATATGCTGTTGAGTCTCACAAACGCGCAGACAAAGCCTGGAAAGAAGGCCGTTTCGCAAAATCCATCGTCCCGGTTAAAGACATCCTCGGTCTCACGATTTTGGACAAAGACGAAACCATCCGTCCTGACACCAATATGCAGTCCCTTGGCGCGCTAAACCCGTCCTTCAAAATGATGGGCGAGAACTTCGGTTTTGATAATGTTGCGGGTCAGAAATACCCTGGCGTTGAGAAGATCGAACATCGTCATCACGCGGGTAACTCTTCCGGTATCGTCGACGGGGCTGCCGCTATCCTCATCGGCAACAAAGAAACTGGCGAACGATTGGGCCTCAAGCCTCGCGCACGCATCAAATCCATGGCCTCAATCGGGTCAGAGCCAACAATCATGCTGACGGGTCCAGAATTCGCAGCGCAGAAAGCGCTCAAACGCGCGGGCATGAACGTCAATGACATTGATATTTATGAGTTGAATGAGGCCTTCGCAGCCGTTGTCTTGCGCTTCATGCAAGCCCTCGAAATCGACCACAGCAACATCAACGTCAATGGCGGCGCGATTGCGATGGGTCACCCTCTTGGCGCGACAGGCGCCATGATCCTCGGCACTATGGTGGACGAGCTAGAGCGCGCGGATAAAGAAACTTCACTCGTGACGCTCTGCATTGGCGGCGGCATGGGCACAGCCACAATCATTGAACGCGTCTAAGACGAACAGGCGAGAGATACAAACATGAGCTATAATAACTTCAAATTAGACACGGATAAAGACGGCATCGTGACGATGACCATAGACGTTCCAAACCAAACCATGAATGTCTGGACACCGGATTTCATCAATGAGTTCGATACATTCATCGACGACTTTAATTCTAATGACGACATGAAAGGCCTTGTCGTCACGTCAGGGAAAGCCAATGCGTTTCTCGCGGGCGCAGACCTCAACATGATGAGCGAGAATAATGCTGCTGGCAAAACGCTCACCATGGCAGAATTCGAGAAGAGCATGAAGCTGACCCTCGCTTTGCGCAAAATGGAAAATGGCGGCTACACCACGCGCCAAATCCAGCGCGAAGGCAAAAAAGCCAAACCAGCTGCAGCAGCCATCGAAGGCCTCGCCCTCGGCGGTGGTCTGGAGATCTGCCTCGCGACGCATCACCGCGTTGTCGCCGATAATCCAAAGATCAAACTCGGCCTTCCAGAAGTCCTCGTTGGCCTCTTGCCCGGTGCAGGCGGAACGCAGCGCACCATGCGCCTGATGGGCCTCCAGCCTGCTGCGATGATGTGCACGCAGGGCAAACCCCTCGATCCAAAAAAAGCCAAAGCCCAAGGCCTTGTCCATGAAGTCGTTGAAGTCGGCGAAACAACAGCCGCAGCGAAAGCTTGGGTTAAAGAGAATATCGAAAAAGGCGTGGTTGCGCCTTGGGATGTCAAAGGTTTCAAAATTCCGGGCGGCGGCGGGGCGATGAATCCGAAATCGGTTCAGTTCTTCATGGCATCCGGCGCAATGGCGCTCCAGCAGACCAAAGGCAATTATCCAGCCGTCGAAGCCATCCTGTCTTGCCTCTATTAAGGCTCGATTGTGCCAATGGATACGGCGCTTCGCATTGAGAGCAAATATATCACAAAGCTACTGATGGGCGCGACGTCCAAAAACATGATCCGCACCTTGTTCCTCAACAAGAACGCAGCCGATAAAGGCGCAGGCCGTCCAGAAGGCGTTCCGGCGCAAGACATCAAAAAAGTCGGTGTCTTGGGTTGCGGATTGATGGGCGCGGGTATCGCGCATGTCACCGCCAAGGCTGGCATGGAAGTCATCTCGCTCGACCGCAATATGGAAGAAGCGCAAAAGGCCATCGCCTATTCGCAGAAAATCCTCGATAAAAAAGTCAAACGCGGCCGGATGACACAAGAGAAAGCCGACGCTTTCCTCGCGCGGATCACGCCAACAGATGATTACAGCTTGCTCAAAGACGTGGACCTCGTCATCGAAGCTGTTTTCGAGCGTCCAGACGTCAAAGC
>CAZSKH010000083.1:0-9164 GCA_964607395.1 uncultured Algimonas sp. | reverse complement strand
ATGAGCAATGGGCGGATACCGTTTCGGTCCCGCGCGCCGATGAGCATATTTTCTGTCATGCCCACAAAGGCGTAACCGCCGTCCACTTGACGAATTGCAGAAACTAAGCGGTCAATGAATTCGCCTTCCTTCGCTCGGGCAATCAGGTGGATGACGACTTCCGTGTCAGATGTAGATTGAAAAATTGCGCCTTTCTTCACGAGACGCTCACGCAGGGTAAAGGCGTTCGTAATATGGCCATTATGCGCCAAAGCGAAACCGCCCGTGTGGAGTTCGGAAAACAGCGGCTGCACATTGCGCAGCACCGTCTGTCCGGCGGTCGAGTAGCGGACGTGACCGATAGAGATGTGCCCGCCCAAACGTTCGGATGGATCGTCACCTGTGAAATTATCACCGACAAGACCTAGGTGGCGCTCTGTGCGGAATTGCTTGCCGTCGGTTGCCGCGATGCCGCAGGCCTCTTGTCCGCGATGTTGCAGAGCATGCAATCCCAGAGCTGTTAGAGAGGCGGCATTTTCTAGTCCGAAAATACCAAAGACACCACATTCCTCACGGATTTTATCTTCATTTGGATCAAAGATAACGCTTGGGTTGCTCATTGTCCCGACTCCAATAGCTCTTCTGAAAGGCCGTCAATATCACCATCTTTGATACGCTCGGCATAGGTTTTCACTTTCGCAAAAGGCAAGGCCCGCAGGCCTGCCCCGATTTTATCTAAGAGGGGATAAAAGGTCGAATTCGCGAGCATGTCAGGTATCGGCTTCTGATCCGCTTCCATCTGGTCCCGCATTGACTTGGGCATTTTCCGCAAAACTTCGTCATAAATGCCCTGCTCGATCAGGTTCTTTTTATAGTCTTGTGCTTCGGCTGCGGCGCGGTTTCCGGCTGTTAAAACCAAAACACCGAGAGAGGCGATGATGAGACCGCGTGCGATACCGAAGCCTGCCCCTAGGGCTCGATCAATTAATCCGGGCTCTTTCCCTGCGATGGATTTACCCACCTTTGACATGATCAAGACCATGATGAGGTAGGCAAGGAAAAATACTCCAACCAAGAGTGCGCCGTCCGCCAACCAAGCCGGAGAAATAAAGTCCTGCGCGGCAAAACGAAATTGGCCCCAAACGAATAAAGTAACGATGGCCGCGACCAACAATGCCGCGATAGAAATAATTTCGCGCATGAACCCGCGTGATGCGGCGTAGAGCAGGGAGATCAGTAAGATAATCAAAACGACAATATCGAAGCCGTTAAAGTCCCAAGGTCCGATTGAAATGAGGTGCAAGGTTTGGGCAGTCATGAGGCGGGCCAGTCTCCAGTTAGGCGGCCCAACTCGTTGGATGATCAAGGCCGCTTTCTGTGCTGGCTTCTACACGGCGGATGAGGTCGGGCAAAGCCTTGATTGCAATGATCGGCAGGGCGGCATTGTCATTCCGATCTCGGCCATCTTTGCGTTTCTGGGGTTTGGCCGTGATGGCCCGGTGAAACCCTAATTTTGCGGCTTCTTTCAGCCTCGCATCGGCGCGGCCAACCGGCCGAACATCACCTGAGAGGCTGATTTCACCAAACACAACCGAATCGGAAGGCAGGGGGATGTCAAAAGCAGATGAGGCAATCGCGGCCGCAACGGCTAAATCTGCGGCGGGCTCATTAATCCGCAATCCACCCGCGACGTTTAAATAGACATCTTTGCCTGCGAAACTTACGCCGCAGCGCGTTTCTAACACGGCCAAGACCATGGCCAAGCGGCTGCTGTCCCACCCTGTCACGGACCGGCGCGGCGTGCCAAAGGCTGCGGGGGCGACCAACGCCTGTATTTCGGTTAGAACAGGCCGAGAGCCTTCGAGACCGGCAAAAACGGCAGCACCTGAGGAGGCTTCGCCGCGACCATCCAAGAATAGGGCTGACGGATTTGGGACCTCGGCCAATCCGCTTTCACGCATTTCAAAGACTCCGATTTCGTCCGTCGGGCCAAAGCGGTTTTTGTGCGCGCGCAAAATCCGAAATTGGTGCGCCCGGTCGCCTTCGAAATATAAAACCGCGTCGACCATATGCTCAACCACTCGCGGGCCCGCAATCTGGCCGTCTTTGGTGACGTGGCCCACTAAAATCATGCAAGCCCCGCTCTTTTTAGCAAAACGCGTGAGTTCCTGCGAACAGGCTCGGACTTGAGCGACAGTTCCGGGGGCCGCGCCCAGTTGATCCGTCCAGAGCGTTTGAATGGAGTCGATGATGACCACATCTGGCTTTGAGTCCATCAACCCGTCCAGAATAGGACCAAGAGAGGTTTCGGACGCGAGGTTCACGGGATGTTTCGAAACACCAAGCCGTTTGGCGCGGCGGCGGACCTGTCCCGTTGACTCTTCGCCGGTGATATAGGCTGTCTTTAGCCCGCTCGCTGCGAGCTCTCCCGTCGCTTGGAGGAGGAGTGTGGATTTGCCAATGCCCGGATCGCCGCCCACGAGAAGGGCGGAGCCCGGAACCAACCCGCCGCCGGTCACGCGGTCTAGCTCTGCAATGCCCGTTTTCAGGCGAGGGACATCCTTGGACTCGCCGCCCAAATCTACAAAGGCCATGCCACGCGATTTACGTCGTTTATGCGCCGGTTTGGCGTTCTGACTCTGCGCTTCCTCGACCAGCGTATTCCATTCCCCGCAGGAATCGCAGCGTCCCGCCCATTTGCCGTGAACGCTGCCGCAGGATTGACAAACAAAGATGGTGGATGGCTTTGGCATGGTGAAGCTTTTTCATACTGACGGGTCGTTGTCAAAGATTTGTTTCTGCTTTGTTCTCATTCGCGGTTCGGCCAATGTAAGTGAATATTAACTCCGAGTGTTGAATATAAAAGTGATGATTTGGAGGGATGGCCGTGAATAAGGTTGAGCGAAAGGCGGCTTCGAGCGGCTTACGCAAGTTAGGATTGGCCTGTGCCGTCTTGCCTATATTGCTAATGCAAGCAGATGCGGCCGTGATCGACCGCCCGTTTTTCCGAGCCAATGCGTTGGTAATCATTTTCTCCGGCGGGGACTTCGTTGAAAACAATGGAGAGGCTCCGCTCGCGCATGACTTTGTCCTCCTTGATAATGTCGCCTCGGGGACGGAGGGTAATGATTTGATCGCGCAGGACGGTGTTCCCGTGAATTTCCCCTTTGACCCGATTAGCGACGGAACCTCTGGCGGATGGCCGTTTCAGATTACAGGCCAGACCTCTGGCGGCACTTATAATAATAATCCGTCTTTCCAGATGTTGGATGCGAATGACAGTTACACGGCCTTCGGAATTGACAATGGGACAGACATTGATCTGCTGGGAACTCAGGTTCGCTTTGCCTGGTTTTTCGTTGCGAGTAACACAGCCTTCGATATTTACGCCGAGGCGTCCAATCTTGTGACCAGCGGTGATTTTACGGGTTTGGGGTTTGAGAATATTGGATATCAATTGGTCGAGCGTTCACCTGCCTCGCCATCCATCGGGCAAAGCTCTCAACTTGCATCGACTGGCGGGAACGGAATTGTAATTGGTAATACTGGATTTGGGTTCACGCTGGATGATATTTCCGCAGGTCAAACAAAAGTCTATGACGGCGGCCGTAGAACCGCGCGGGTAGCAGGCTCCATCGCCCAGCAGGCGACAGGCTTTGCCAGTGTCTATAGATTGAGGGGGTCCCCGGTGACGGGAAATAATTATGACTTTTCTATGGGGACAGGCGTCCTGTCCGCCGACGTCACCTATACGATTTTCGCGCCTTAGCTTTTTAGGGCGTCTTCCACGAGTTGCTCTAAGCGGTCCGTATCCGCGCCGGAAACATATTCGTCGCCGACGACAAAAAACGGTGTTCCGGTCAGGGCAGGTAAGCGGTTCGCGAGCTGCAACGTATCATTGATGTGTTGGTCGATGGTTGGGTCGGCCATGTCGGCTTCATACCGTCTCATGTCGAGACCAATCTCTTCTGCGACGCCGCGAATAATATCCCCGCTCAAGCGTTTCTGTTCCATAAGGGCGAAATGCATCTCTTTATATTTGCCCTGTTTGTCAGCTGCGAGCGCCGCGCGTGACGCAATCCGAGACGTCTTCGTGCGGTCATCAAGGATAGGCAGTTCTTTGAACACGACGCGAACGTCGTCGCCATATTTCTCGACAGCCTCTTCAACCCAAGGTGTCGCGCGTTTACAATAGCCGCAGTTATAATCGAAAAACTCAACGATTGTGACTTTTGCGTCGTCTGGACCAACCGACGGATCGCGGGGGTCATTTTCTAAGGCGTCTTTGGCAGAGATAATCGACTCTTTAAAGGCCTCTTGTTCTTGCAGCATTTCTTTTTCTTGGAGCTTAATTATCGCGTCCCGGATAATTTCTGGGTTCTCCAGAATATACTCTTTCACCAGTGTTTCGATTTCGGATTTGCTCATTGTCGTTGTTGGACCAGCCTCGGCGCAAGAGGCTGTCATCAAGGCAGCCGCTGCAATTGACGTCATTAAAAAAGGTCTCATGGGAATCTCTATTTTCGAATTCTAACAGGTCTAGTGTGTTCTATACGAGAGAGCACCTTAATTGGAAAAAATCAACGTGAAGTGAAGCTAACCAAAGGTTTTGGTCCCCGGCGGCGTTTTTTTCCAGCGAGTTGGGTTTCTGTCACCACGATAATATCAGAAGCGCGGCGCCATTGCGGCAAAGCGCGGTCTAACTCTTCTTGTGCGCGCTGAGCAAAGCTTCTGGCGCTGTTGATGTCACCAATCGCGTAAAACCGTTCCGCCGTCGCATATTGCGCCAGCGCCGTATTGCCTTGACGCTCATAAACATCTGCCAAAAGATACCAGCCATATGAATTTGTCGGCTCTGTTTGTAGCGCTGACTTCAAGAGTTTGACGGCTTTCTCATAGTCTCCAGCATCGCGCGTTTGCAACGTGGCTTGCGCGAGGGCGATTTCCAAAAGCGGGGAGCCAGGTTTGAGATCCAACGCCCTGCGTGACGGCTCAATTGCGGCAATACCTTGGCCTGACTCATATAGGATCTGGGCTTTCAGCTCATGGAAATATGGATTTTCCGGTTCTTCCGCGATCAGACTATCTATTTCTTTGATCGCATTTCTAAGATCGGCTTGTTTGAAATTCGCAACAGCCCGCGCATATCGCGCCGGTTTCGATTGATCAGATAGTGGGAAGCGGGAGTAGACCTCCGCCGGACCATTGAGGAAACCGCGCAATTTGGCCTGCATCATAGCATGTTTGTGAAGCTCTTCTGGCGTATCGGTAACTTCGGTATGTTCCGAGTCCCGGACGCGCTCGCGAAGGGCGTCAATGCGATCTGCCGACAAAGGATGACCACGAAAATAAGGGTAACGTCTGGCTTGGCTCAGAACTTCTTGAGCCCGAAATTTTTCGAAAAATTCGATAAGGCCTTGGCCGCTTTGACCTGTGCGTTCCATATATTCTGCCGCATATTGATCAGCAGCGGATTCGTTCACACGAGAATAGGATAGGGCCTCTAGAGCGCCGAATTGCTGTGATCCACCCAATATTAAAGCGCCGGCCTCGCCTTCGCCCGCCAAGATCGCCGCGAGGCCAATTCCGGCTGCGATGAGCATGGAACCGTAAGCGCTGCGATTGCCATAGTCAGAGCGTACAATATGGCCGCCCGTAATATGGCCTGTTTCATGAGCAATAACGCCCTTTAGCTGATTGGGTGTATCCGCCTCTAAGATAAGGCCGGAATGGAGAAAGATGTTTTGCCCGCGCGTGACAAAAGCATTTAATGATCGGTCATTGACGAGATAAATATCGACGGAGGACGGCATCAGACCGCCTGCGCGCAAAATCGGGTCGGTAAACTCGCGGAGAGTTTCCTCAATTTCCGTGTCACGGAGGAGGGATTGCGCATTGGCTTGGGCTGCCATTAAGGCAACAAAAAAGGCTGAAATTACGGCTAACCGAAGCGAGGCTGCCAAAGATTTAAACGTTAAAGTCATATACCCGATGTGGAACCTCTTCAAAGACCGGTCAAGTTACGCCCGTGTTAGACTATGTAACAGTTACGGGAGGCAAGGTGAACATGGGGTGAGTTGATCGGGACGATTTACAGTCCCGATCACATTCGTTTTAGTCTTTTTTGCGGCGTTTCCACCAGCCGCCTTTGGCCTTTTTCTCAGGGGCTTTCTTCGCTGCTGGAGCAGGTTCTGCCTTTGGAGCCGGGGCTGGTTCCCTAGGGGCAGCCTCAGCCTTTGGCGCCGCTTTTTTAGCGGGCGCTTTGCGAGTCCGTTTGGGCGCGGCTTTCGTTTCAGCTTTTTCTGCCGTTTTTGGCGCAGCCTTTTTCGCCGGAGCCTTGCGCGTTTTCGCAGGCTTAGCGTCCGTATCAGCCGCCTTGGCTGTAGGCTTTTTAGCTGGAGCTTTCTTTTTCGCGGGTGCTTTCTTGGTGGCGGCCTTTTTCGCAGGCGCTTTTGCCTTAGCGGGTGCCGCTTTTTTTGCAGAAGCGGCCTTCTTGGTCGGAGCCTTTCGAGTCCGAGCGGGCTTTTTCTCCGCCTCGACAGCTTCGGCTTTAGTTTCTGCCGCCTTCTTTGCCGGGGCGCGGCGTTTGCGAGCCGGCTTGGGTGCGTCTGCCTCGTCCGTCGCTGCCTTTTTGACAGGTGCTTTGCGTGTGCGCTTTGGCTTAGCTTCTTCCTCAGATTTTGCCGTTTCAGCGGCTTTCTTCGCGGGTGCGCGGCGTTTACGTGCGGGCTTTTTGACCTCCGCTTCAGGCGCGTCTTCCGCTTTTTTCGCCGGGGCTTTACGGGTCCGCGCTGGTTTCGCATCCGGCTCTTGGGCCGCACCTTTGTTGCGAGACGGCGCTTTGCGGCGCGTCGTCGATCGACGGATTGGCTTTTTAGTCTCTACTTCTTCAGGCGCTTCAGCCACCGTTTCAACCGGCTTATCTTTGGATTTACTGGGGGCACGACGGCGACGTCCACCTTTCCCAGTCGAATCGTCTGACTTGGATTCAGTCGAGGCCTTAGCCTCATCCTGAGATGCGGAGTCATCTGACTTTGTCTCGTCAGATTTTCCTCTTCCAGAACCCCGACGGCGGCGGCGCTTGGGTTTGGCGCTTGTCTCAGAATCCGCTTCGTTCTGAGTATCGGACGTTACATCTTCATCATTGGACTCTACGTTTTCGTTTGTCTCATCCTTGCGTCCACGACCACGACCACCGCGACGTCCACGGCGGGACCGCTTGCGACCAGATTTGCGATTTTCTTCATCCGTCTCGTCTTCAGGAGAGGTGTTTTCTTTCGCATCAGCTTCGTCATCTGACCGTTTCGCCCGTTTTTTCGCTGGTTTACGTTTCGTGGCTTCGCGCTCTTTCTTAAACTCTCGCTCGATTTGAATCAGCGGGTCAGCCCGCTTGTCTTCGCGTTTCTCGACGACTTCGAGTTCGAAATGGGGCCGGATGAAATCGTCACTTCCGACGACCTCGGTGAATACGTCGGCAATTTCATCGACTTGGGTGAGCAGGTCACGCTTCTCATTCAGGAGATAAAGCGCAACGTCATGCGAGGTTTTTAACCGAATCCGTTTGGCCTTTCCGCGAACGGCAAATTCTTCAACTGCGCGGATTGCGGCGAGGGCAGAGCTTTCAACCGTGCGTTTGCGGCCAACACCGGAACAATGCGGGCAAGAGGTTGTGGAGCCTTCGAGCAGAGACCGTCGGCGGCGCTGACGGCTGATCTCCATGAGGCCAAATTGGCTAATGCGTGACGTTTGGATGCGCGCACGGTCTTGGGCGAGCATATCTTTCATCTTGCGCTCAACCGCGCGGTTATTCTTGTGCTCGTCCATATCGATGAAATCGACAACAATGAGGCCGGCGAGATCTCGCAGACGCATCTGACGCGCCAATTCTTCGGCGGCTTCCATATTGGTTTTCAGGGCTGTACGCTCGATATTGCGTTCTTTGGTCGAGCGGCCCGAGTTCACGTCTACGGAGATCAAAGCTTCTGTTGGGTGGATAACAAGATAGCCTCCGGATTTGAGCTGAACTGTTGCATCAAGCGAGTTCTCGATCTGCTTCTCCGCACCGTAACGCAGGAAAAGCGGTATCTGATCAGTGTAATGTTTGACGAATTTGGCGTGGTTCGGCATCAGCATATTGATGAAATCGCTGGCGGTTTCATAGGCGTCATCGCCTTGAACCAATATTTCCTCGATATCCTTGTTATAGAGATCGCGGATAGAGCGTTTAACGAGATTGCCTTCTTCATGGATCAGGGCAGGCGCAGAAGACTCCATAGTTTTGCTGCGAATGTCGGACCAGAGCCGGGACAGATAGTCATAATCATGGACAATCTCTTGCTTGGTTTGCTTCGCACCTGCCGTGCGCACAATGACACCCATGCCTTGCGGCACGTCCAAACCATTCATGATGGTCTTCAAACGTTTGCGGTCAGAACCATTTGCGATCTTACGGGAAATGCCGCCGCCGCGCGGTGTGTTCGGCATCAGCACGCAATAGCGTCCAGCAAGCGACAGATAAGTCGTCATGGCCGCGCCTTTATTGCCGCGCTCTTCTTTGACGGCTTGAACCAGCAGGATTTGACCGCGTTTGATGACTTCTTGAATTTTGTACCGGCGACGCGAAATGCGCTTCCGGCGTTTGGAGGCGACTTTTACTTGCTCATCGGCGACTTCTGCATCGACTTCATCCGTAGCATCTTCGTCGTCAGGGTCGAGGTTTTCGTCGCGCTCGTCTTCGTCCCCGTCTTCGTCCTCTTCGTCAGACTCATCATCTGATTCGAGATCGTCATCTTCAACCTCATCTTCCTCTTCATCGCGCTTTGTGCGGGATTTGCGTTTGGCGGCTGCGGCTTTACGCTTTTCTTCTTCTTCTTCGAGAAGGCGCTGATCTTCCTCTTCTTGCTCTTTGAGAGCCTGCTTATCCGCTTCAGGAATACGGTAATAATCCGGGTGGATTTCAGAAAAGGCGAGAAATCCGTGGCGATTGCCGCCATATTCAATGAAGGCCGCTTGCAGGCTGGGTTCTACGCGCGTGACGCGGGCCAGATAGACATTTCCGCGGAGTTGCCGTTTGTGACGGCTTTCAAAATCTAGTTCTTCAACGCGATTCGAATCGACGATCACAACCCGAGTTTCTTCCGGGTGGGCCGCATCGATGAGCATACGTTTGGTCATGGTGTTCTCCA
>CAZSKH010000082.1:2578-9265 GCA_964607395.1 uncultured Algimonas sp. | reverse complement strand
CGTTAACACAATGACCCAGACAAACACATATCTTGATCTTGAAAACGCCCTCGCCGATTTGGTTGACCCAATGACCGTCAGAGCGTTTTTGATCGACCTCTGCACACCTGCCGAACTGCGAGCGCTAACGGAGCGTTGGCATGTGGCGCAAATCCTTGATGAGGGCGAAAAGTCTTACCGTAAAATTCAAGCGGAGACGGGTGTTTCAACAAACACAATATGCCGGGGGGCACGGTTCCTCCGCGATGAACCCCATGGCGGGTATCGGGCCGTGCTGGACCGGAAAGATACAACATGAGCGACCGTCTCAGAATAGCTTTACAAAAGAAAGGCCGTCTGGCTGAAGATAGCTTCGCGCTTCTAAAAAAATGCGGGCTACGTTTTTCAATTCGCGGAGGGGGCCTTTTGGCGCGCGTCAAGAACATGCCGATTGACCTTCTTTTGGTGCGAGATGACGATATCCCATCATTCGTTGCCAATAATGCAGCCGATATCGGTATCGTCGGTGAAAACGTTCTTGTCGAAGAACAACTCACTTCGAAATCTAAATTGGATGCTGATATTGCGATGCGCTTAGGTTTCTCGCGTTGTAAACTCTGCCTCGCGGCGAGTGAGGCGGGCACGGTTCATTCTGCTGCTGATTTGAACGGAACACGCATCGCGACCACTTACCCGGGTGTAACAGCGCGTTACTTGTCGAATTCCGGTATTGCTGCGGATCTTGTTGAAATGAAAGGTGCGGTCGAGCTTGCGCCTTCCATTGGCATCGCCGAGAGCATCTGCGATCTCGTGTCATCCGGTGCGACTCTAGAAGCCAATGGCCTCGCCGCATTTGAAACGATACTGGAAAGCGAAGCTGTCCTGATTAGCTCTGCGCGTGAACTCTCAGCGGAGAGATCAGATACTCTCGACAAGCTTATGAACCGGATTGACGGTGTTTTGAAGTCTAAGGATTCCAAATACATTATGCTGAACGCACCCAGGGACGCAGTCGCGAAGATCACGAGCTTGCTTCCGGGTTCGGACGCGCCGACAATTATGCCGCTTGCCGGGCAAGACGACCTCGTCGCGATACAGGCCGTTTGTACGGAGACAGTTTTTTGGGAAACATTAGAAGGCCTGAAAGCGCTTGGTGCGCGAGCAATCCTAGTTTTACCCATAGAAAAAATGATGAGCTAGTGAACTTCCTGTTTCAATATAAGTGCATCGGAAAATGGAAGACTAAAGTCCTATTTCTGATTCTTAGTCAGCAGGAATTTTGCTGATGCAGTCTTTTGTCTGGGATATGTTGAGCGAGGACGAGAAAGCCTCTGCGCTCGCGCGCCCGCGAGCGATCTCTGACGTGAACCTTATTGACGGCGTTCGCGTCATTCTATCTGATGTTCATGAAAACGGCGATGAAGCTCTGTCTCGTCTCACGCAAAAATTTGATGGTGTGGCGCCTACACGGTTGGAAGTTCCGGCAGACGCCTTAGAAGCAGCTTGGAACGCCCTGCCCGCATCAGATCAATCCGTTATAGAGCGTGCCAGGCGCAATATAAAGCGCTTCCACAAAGCCCAAATACCAAAGCCTATCGAAGTCGAAACTGAACCCGGAGTTGTCTGCCGCCGTGAAGCGCGCGCGATTGAAACCGCAGGGCTTTATGTTCCGGGCGGAACTGCGCCGCTAGTCTCGACCCTTTTGATGTTGGCTGTTCCGGCAAAAGTCGCGGGTGTACGCAACCGCATAGTCGTCACGCCGCCCGGCAAAGATGGCGCGGTTAATCCAGTTATTTTGGCGGCGGCTTATCGCTGCAAAATCAGCCGACTATTTGTTGCCGGCGGCGCACAAGCGATTGGCGCATTGGCATATGGCACCGAAACTATCCCGAAATGCGATAAGATTTTTGGTCCCGGAAACGCTTGGGTCGCCGCGGCTAAGTCTCTTGTGGCGCAAGAGGCTGGTGGTCCTGCGATAGATATGCCTGCTGGGCCGTCTGAGGCTATGGTGTTGGCAGACATTGCAGCCGACCCGGTATTTGTGGCCTCTGATCTTCTCAGCCAAGCCGAGCATGACACCGTTGCGCAAGTCATTTGTGTGGCGTCTTCGAAGGATGTAGCGGACCGAATCCAGGCGGAAATTGAAAAACAAGTCGTTGAGTTGCCGCGTGAAGCGATTGCCCGGGAATCTCTGAGACATGGAAGGATGATTATCGCGGAAGGCCGTGCGGATATCATCGATATCGTCAATCGTTATGCGCCGGAGCATTTGATCGTTCAGCTTCGCGACCCGGATGCATATGTCGGCGCGATTCGAAATGCGGGCTCAATCTTTCTTGGACCTTGGACGCCGGAGAGCGTTGGGGATTATGCCAGCGGAACGAACCACACATTACCAACTTACGGCGCGGCGCGGGCCTATTCGGGTGTAACGCTTGAGAGTTTCATCAAATATGTCTCAATCCAAAAACTGACCAAACAAGGTTTGAGACGATTAGGTCCTGTGGTGGAACGATTGGCTGAAATGGAAGGTCTGGAGGCGCATAAGCGCGCCGTCAGCCTACGTCTGGAGGCGATGCAATGAGTGATTGGCCCGAAACCATCGCACGTAAATCTGTCGTGGACATGTCCGTTTATTCTGCGCGAGGCGGAGCGACGGATGCGCTGCATCTAGACGCAAATGAAAACCCCTATGCGCCCCCCCCTGTTGTAGGCGCGAGCGGATTTAACCGTTACCCTGCGCAACAACCGGAAAAACTGGTGCAGCGTCTGGCTGATCTTTACGGCGTAAAACCTGAGCAGCTTATGGTTGGGCGCGGTGCGGATGAAGGCATTGAATGTTTGCTCCGTGCCTTCTGCGAGGCTGGGCAAGACAGCATCCTCACCTGCCCGCCGACATTCGGTTATTATAAAACCTGCGCAGACATTCAGGGCGCGAGCATCGTCGAGGTTCCATTGGTGCGAACTTACCAATGGGATATTCCTGCTGTGATTAGGGCCGGGAAACCTGCCAATGTAAAGATGGTCTTCCTGTGCTCGCCCAATAATCCAACGGGGAATAGCCTGACGCGAGATGCAATATTGGACGTATGTGCCTCGCTGCCGGAAACTTTGGTCGTTGTGGATGAAGCGTATATTGAGTTTTCCCAACAACAAAGCCTGACAGACCACATCGACACTGTTCGGAATTTGGTTGTCCTGCGGACGCTATCTAAGGCTTATGCCTTAGCGGGTGTGCGCGGCGGTGCGCTTATCGCACATCCTGCGGTGATCGAATTATTGCTCAAGGTCCTCCCACCCTACCCGATTGGACGTCCCGTTGAGACCGCAATCTTGAACGCGCTCGCACCATCGGCCATGGCCGTGCATGCGCAGCGTTTGGAAGAGGCGCTGACTGAGCGCGCGCGTTTGGCGGAAGGGCTGGCGAAGTCTGATTTCGTAGAGACGGTTTATCCTTCTGATGCAAATTTCCTTTTACTGGAAGTGAACGATGCCGATGCTTTGTTTGCGAAACTCCGCCAATTCAATGTTAAAATTCGCGATTACCGCTCAACGACCGGACGTATTCGTGTTTCGGTCGGCTCGCCAGAAGAAAACACCATTGCGCTGCAAGCCTTTGGCGTTGCGGACACGCCGGAACGCACTGACCGTATTGGCGAAATGTTCCGCAAAACCAATGAGACAGATATCTCTGTCCGCGTAAATTTGGATGACCCGTCCCAGACAAAAATCGAAACAGGCATAGGGTTTTACGACCATATGTTAGAGCAGATTTCCAAACATGGCGGCATGGGTTTGACGCTGTCTTGCGAAGGCGATCTCCACATCGACGCCCATCACACCGTTGAAGATACAGCACTTGCGTTTGGGTCTGCGCTAAAGCAAGCGCTTGGCGATAAAGCGGGGATTGGCCGTTATGGCTACATCATTCCAATGGATGAAACACAGGCGCAGGTCGCGATTGATTTGTCTGGTCGTCCCGCAGCCGTCTTCCGCGGTGAATTTCCGACAGATCATGTGGGCGACTTCCCCGTCGAGATGTGTCCGCATTTCTTTGAAAGCCTTGCGCAGAATTTAGGCGCTGCCATCCACATCGATGTAAAGGGCGATAATTCCCACCACATGATTGAGGCCTGTTTCAAAGGCGTGGGCCGTGCGTTGCGTCCCGCGCTCGGCATCGCTGGAAGCTCCACGGAAATTCCATCAACCAAAGGCACGCTTTAGAATGAGCCTCATCATTGTCGATACAGGCTGCGCCAATTTGGCGTCTGTTAGCTATGCGTTTGAACGGCTGGGCATGGCTGCGATTATAACGGATGATGCGCAAGTGATTGCGTCTGCGGAGCGTGTTGTCTTGCCTGGTGTGGGCTCTGCGCCATTCGCGATGAAGAATATCGAGGCGAAACAGCTTAAGCCTGTTCTTCAAAGCCTCACCCAGCCCGTCATTGGAATTTGCCTTGGCATGCAGCTCTTGTTCGAGACATTGGACGAAGGCGGCAATACTGTAGAAGGTTTGGGGCTGGTATCAGGCTCCATTACCGCATTAGAAACAGGCGATCTCCCCTCTCCGCATATGGGGTGGAATACGCTGACTCCCATGAAAACAGACCCGTTATTGAAAGAAGTAAAAGCGGGCGACTTCGCCTATTTCGTACATTCTTTTGCGGCCTCTATTTCGGACGCGACTTTGGCGACGTCCGAATATGGCTCGCCCTTCTCTGCGATTGTCCGTCAAGACAATGTCTGGGGTTGCCAATTCCACCCCGAGCGCAGTTCCAAAACCGGCGCACAAATCCTCAAGAATTTTCTGGACATAAAGCTATGATTTTTCCGGCTATGGATTTGATGGATGGCGGTTGTGTCCGTTTGCTAAAAGGTGATTTTGGGGCGCGTACGAATTATGACACTGATCCAGTTACTGTCGCGAAAGGCTATGCCGCGGCTGGCGCGGAATGGATGCATATTGTTGATCTCGACGGTGCAAAAAACGGCCAAGCCGAGCAATCAGAGCTTATCCTGAAAGTCGCCAACAGCGCCGATATCAAAGTCCAAACGGGTGGCGGCCTTCGGGATCTTGCTCAAATCAAACGTCTCTTGGACGGCGGTGTTGATCGTGTGGTTATTGGCTCGCTCGCTGTGACAAACCCGCAAATGGTCAAACACTGGCTGCGCGATATTGGTCCCGAAGCGATCTGCCTCGCGCTGGATGTGAACCAAGGCGAGGACGGGGAATATCGTCCCGCCACCAAAGGCTGGACGGAGGCTTCCGATAAAACTCTGTGGGACGTTATCGGAGATTTTCTCGGCTCGGGTCTGAAAACAATTCTCGTCACAGACATTGGCCGTGACGGGATGCAGACAGGCGGCAATCTCGAGCTTTACAAACGCATCCAATCTGAGTTTCCGACACTAGACCTGATTACATCTGGCGGAGTGGGAACATTGGAGCACGTCAAAGATTTGAAAGCCATAGACCCATTCGGGCTCATCATCGGCAAAGCACTCTATGAGGGCGCGTTCACCTTAGACGAGGCCATGACGTGCTAACGCGCCGTATCATCCCGTGTCTCGATGTTCGCGATGGCCGCGTCGTAAAAGGCGTGCAATTTCGCAACCACGAGGATGTCGGCGATATCATCGACCTCGCCTTGCGCTATCGCGACGAAGGCGCGGATGAGCTAGTGTTTTACGATATCACCGCATCCGTCGATGACCGAACCGTTAGTCCCGATTGGGTCGGCAAGGTCAGCCGCGCCCTCGATATACCGTTTTGTGTCGCGGGCGGGATTAAAACCGTCGAAGCCGCCGGGGCTCGTCTCGCGGCGGGAGCCGATAAAATTAGCGTTAACTCCCCCGCCCTCATGCGGCCTGACTTGGTGGATGAATTGTCGGAGGCGTACGGCGTACAGTGCATCGTTGTCGGGATTGATACATTTGCAGACGGCGAAACCTACCGCGTGAAATCTCATACGGGCGACCCCGATAAAACTCGCGAGACTGGTCGCCTGACCTTGGATTGGGTCCAAGAAGTCGTGAAACGCGGCGCAGGCGAAATCGTATTGAATTGCATGAACCGTGACGGCGTTCGCAAAGGCTATGACATCGATCAGCTGAAAGCTGTCCGCGCGGTCTGCGGCGTCCCGTTGATTGCGTCAGGCGGTGCAGGCGCGACGGAGCATTTCGAGGATGTGTTTAAACAGGCGAGTGTGGACGGCGCGCTTGCGGCGTCAGTCTTCCATAAATCCGTTATCGCCATTCCTGATTTGAAAGCTGATCTGCGTGATGCAGGGATAAGAGTAAGATTATGAAGATAGATTTCGAAAAAGGCGGTGGGTTAGTCCCCGCCATTGTGCAAGACGCCGATACACTGCAAGTCCTCATGCTCGGCTATATGAACCCGGAATCCGTTGCGAAGACGAATGAGACAGGTCTCGTCACATTCTACAGCCGCTCTCGCGAAACGCTTTGGACGAAGGGCGCGACCAGCGGGAATACATTGGCCCTCGTCAATATGACTGTGGATTGCGATAAAGATACAATCTTGGTTATGGCGCGTCCTATGGGGCCAACCTGTCACGAAGGCTCGGTGTCTTGCTTTGGAGATGATGGGGCGCAGGGTGTCGGATTTTTATCCTATCTCGAAACACTGATTGAAACCCGCAAAACGGCTGATCCTGAGAGCTCTTACACCGCCAGCCTCCTCCAAGG
>CAZSKH010000082.1:0-2568 GCA_964607395.1 uncultured Algimonas sp. | reverse complement strand
CTCGCCGCTGTGGCGGAAACAGATGATAAGCTGGTGAGTGAAGCCGCTGATTTGTTTTATCACACGCTGGTTTTATTGGCAGCCAAAGATGTGAAGTTGGAGGCGGTGATTGCGGAGTTGCAGGGTCGGCATAAATAAAAATATGTCACACCGTCGCCGCAAAGCGGCCCGGTGCCCATTCCGTGAAGATTACGCCAACCACCATCCTCGGATTAATATTCTGATTTCAGGGAATGGGCACCGGGCAACGCTGTGCGTTGCGTCGGTGTGACAGCTATGTATTTTATTCCCAACTATATTTTACAGAAAACGGAATTGATTGATTATCCAAGAGAGCCACTTCGGCTTAATTGCACCTACAATCCCAAATGCGACACCAGAGAAAAACATTCCGGTGAACGCCGCGTCATTAGAAATCATCATGAACTTAACTGCTAAGACTGCACCTAAGACCCCAACAGTTAGCCCTATCATGATCCCTAAGAACAGTCCCAGAAAACGCTCCACCTAAAAAGCCTCAAACGTAGCCTTACTCTCCGAACTCACCCACTTGCCATCAACCATGTGGATACCGCATTCCGTCTTTTCGCTGTGACGCCAACGGCCTGCGCGCGGGTCTTCGCCTGCCGTGACGCGGGTTGTGCAGGGCTGGCAGCCGATGGACAGATATCCGAGTGACAGCAGTGGATGTGGCGGGAGATCGTGTTGCCGCATATATTGCGTGACATCTTTCGCGCTCCAATAAGCGAGCGGATTGACTTTAGCTTGCGCGCCGCCCTCTTCCAATATCGCCATATCGGCACGTTGTGGGGTTTGATACCGCTTTCGCCCTGTAATCCGCGCGCCATATCCATTGATAACGCCATCGAGCGGACGCACCTTGCGAAGGTCGCAACAACCATCCGGTTCCGACTGGTTCATTGTCCCGTCAGGATCTTCGGCCAAGACTTGGGCTTGGTCTGGCGTGATGTTTTGAAAATTCGTCAGGCCAAACCGTTCAACCAATTCATCCCGGTAGGCCAGCGTTTCTCGAAAATGCTTGCCTGTATCTAGGAATATAACCGGCAAAGACGGATCAATGCGCGACACCATGTGCAGCAGGACCGCCGAGTCGACGCCCATGGAGGTCGCCAAGACGATATCGCCTTGGTATTTTTTAATGGCTTTTCTAAGCGTCAACTCCGCCGAGTGGCCGAAAAAAGGGTCGGCTGCCCTACGCTCCCCCTTTTTTTTTTGGAGCGCGGTTAGCCTTGAATCGAATACGGATGTCGCGGGACCTTCTTTTATCACATACCCCCTCTGATAGGTGAGATCGAAATCATCAAGGGCGGCGTGCCAATCCTCAATTGTGTGACGTGTCAGCGTTTCATCATCAATGTGCACGGCGCTAAAACCGCATTGCAGGGCAAAGGCATACTGATCGGGAATGAGCGGACCATCCGCAATTAGCAGGCCCTCATATCCATATCTCGTGCGGAGTTGACGTGCGAGAGAGAAGCCGCGCCCATCTGTATAGGCCGGGAAATCGATCAGGATTGTCTCAACGCGACCCAAAGCAGGTGCGAGCGCCTCTAGGTCCGCATCATTTGGGATATGCAGGACATCAATCGTCTCATTACTGTCCAGAGCGGTCAGGTCTGATGGGTCAGAAAACCGCGCAGCATCGCGCGCTCGGCCATCCTGAATAAGGGTGTGACTAGGCATAAAGCACCTCTTTGAACGGCGCCATACCGATCCGGTTATATGTATCGATGAAGCGTTCGCCCTCGTCCCGCTTTTCGAGATAAAGTTCGACAATGTTTTCTATGCCGTCGAGCAGCTCTTCTTGCGAGAAGCCCGGTCCGGTGACTTTACCAATCGCGGCGTTTTCAGATGAGTCGCCGCCGAGTTTGACTTGGTAGAATTCAACGCCAGCTTTTTCGAGGCCAAGAATGCCAATGTGCCCGACATGGTGATGACCGCAGGCATTGATACAGCCGGAAATCTTAATCTGCATCTCGCCGATAGTGCGTTGGCGTTCCGGTTCAGCAAAACGTTCGGCAATGGCTTGACTAATCGGGATAGAGCGGGCTGTTGCTAACGCGCAGAAATCCATGCCAGGGCAACAGATGATGTCGGAAATCAAATTAATGTTGGCCGTCGCCAGTCCGAACTTCTCTAGCTCTCGATATAAAGCGAAGAGGTCCGATTGTTTTACATGTGGTAGGACAAGGTTTTGCTGATGCGTTGTGCGGAGCTCGCCAAAGGAATATGCATCCGCCAAATCAGCCGTCGCTCGCATTTGCTCTGCGGTAATATCGCCCGGCGCGAGCTCGATAGGTTTCAGCGAAATATTCACGATAGAATAGCCGTCAGCTTTATGATCTGCGACATTGTTCTTGGCCCACAAACGGAAGGCTTCGCTGCGCTCCAATGCGGTCTTTAGGTCAGCTGGATCATTCTCTAGTTTTTCAAAATCAGGCGACGCGAAATAAGATGTAATACGCGCACGCTCCGCATCTGATACGGCGATGTCACTGATATCAATCGTTGCATATTCAGCTTCAACTTGTTCACGAAACGCCTCAA
>CAZSKH010000081.1:0-9280 GCA_964607395.1 uncultured Algimonas sp. | reverse complement strand
CGGACACTAGCACCTGAAGCTAGCGCGTCTACCAATTCCGCCATCTGGGCACGTCATTGGGAAGCGGGCGTGTAGCCTTGCGCCCCGTTATGGTCAAGCGACGAAATAGCTCGGGTCAAGACCTAAGGCGTGACGCCCTCGCCCAATAGCGGGAAGACCGCTTCTTCGCGGTAGAGGTTTGGACCGCGCTTTTTCGGGTGGCTGGAGACGAGGCTAAACTGGTCAACAAGGAAAGGCCGCGTTGACCAATCCGCGAGGCGTTGCTCGAATGATATAATCCTGTCGAGTGGGGAGCGCGGTTTCATATACGCCATGGTCACATGCGGCGTATATTTGCGGGCCTCCATCTGAACCTCCGCGCGCCGCGCAGCATGACGGCAATGTTGATTTAGCCGCAAGAGCGCCGGAGACGGCGACACCCCTGCCCAAATCGCATGGGGTTCCGTTTTCCCAAAATGCCCGCCACCTTCCAGATTCAACTCAAAACTCCCCATCCGCAAAGTTCCAATTTCTTGGTCGAGCAATTCTGCGTGGTCCGCATCCACATCGCCAAAAAATGCCAGCGTGATATGCAAGCGCTCTTCGCTGACCCAACGCGCGCCGGACACACCTTTTTGTTCACGGACAACATCGCCCGCGATTTTTTCAGGCAGGAATATGGCCGCGAATAATTTCATGGGCGCGCCTAACGGCTGGCGGGACAGCGATAGGTTTTGTGAAGGCGGGCCGCCTCGCTTTCCATATCATCCGTCCAGTCAATATCATGCGCGTCGATATTTTCCTTGAGCTGCGCCAAGCTGGTCGCGCCGATAATATTGCTGGTCACAAAGGCGCGCGATTCCACAAATTTCAAGGCGAATTGCGTCGGCGTGAGCCCTAATGCCCGCGCCGTCTTATTACAGTCCAAATAAGCCTCTTCCGTTGCCCGATACCCGTCCAAAAATTGCGGAAACAAATCCCCGCGAGAGCCTTCGGGCGAGCCGCCATCATCATATTTCCCGGTGAGCATTCCCATTGCGAGGGGTGAATAGGCGAGCAAGCCAACATCTTCACGCATCGCAATTTCCGCGCGGTCATAATCAAACCGGCGCGCGATAAGACTGTAAACGCACTGATTGGAGGCCATGCGCGGCAGACCCTCTCTCTCGGCGATCTCTAGAAATTTCATCGTGCCCCAAGCCGTCTCATTTGAGACCCCAATTTCCCGGATATTGCCCTTTTCAACATGCCGCGCCAGTGCCCCCAGAATGTCTTCCAGCGGCACCATGTCATTGGCGTCATAGTCATAATAACTATCGAACCCAAAGGCTGGCATGGCCCGGTCAGGCCAATGGAGCTGGTAAAGGTCAATATAATCGGTCTGAAGGCGTTTGAGGGATTTCTCTACGGCCTCATCAATTTGGGCGGGTGTGTGTCGCGTCATCGGGTCGTTCCCATCCCGCGTCCATGTCATGCCAGATCGGCCTGTGACTTTCGTCGCCAGAACAAAATCATCGCGGTTTTTGCGCGCTTTTATCCATGTTCCGATATAGCTCTCCGTGCGGCCTTGGGTCTCGGCGCGGCCCGGCACCGGATACATTTCGGCCACATCAATGAAGTTGACGCCGCGCCCTAGAGCATAGTCCAGCTGTTCATGGGCTTCAGCCTCCGTGTTCTGCTGCCCCCATGTCATCGTGCCGAGGCAGATTGACGTCACTTGAATATTCGAGCGTCCGAGTTTTCGGAGTTCCATAGTTTAATCCTATAGCATTATATAAATGAGAGTATTTGTATTCGGTTGCCGGAGCGACTATATAAGAGGTAACGCCGTCGCAACGGTGAATTATGGATTTAAGGAGTTGTCATGAACCAATATGATGCAACCAATGTCGCCACAGGCGCGACAACAGATTTAGGGCTGAAATCCTTCATGCTCGGCACGTATCGCTATATGATGATGGCCATGGGCGTCACGGCGGTCGTCGCCTATTTCTTCGGTCAATATATGGTCGCCAACCCTGCTGTCGCAGGCCTTGTTTTCTCACCCTTTGTCCTTTTGGGCTTCGTGATCGCCATTCCTGTTCTCTTTGGCACCGTTGGGGCAAAGCTGCCTTCCATGTCCAAAGGCGGTGTGTTGGCGTTTTTGTTCGGGTTTTCAGCCTTCATGGGCGTGTTCCTCTCGGCCGTCTCATTTACATATGACCCTACCATTATCGCGAAAATCTTCTTTATGACGGTGGCCCTTTTCGGCGCGCTATCCATGTTCGGTTATACGACTAAGACGGATTTGATGCCCTATCTGAAATTCGCGGCTATCGGATTTTTGATTTACGTCGTCTATATGGTCGCCTCGTCCTTCTTCCCGGCTATCGCCCCGACCGGCACACTGCAAATGGTGGTTCAAGGCGTCGCCTTGGTGCTTATCTCGGTGATCGCTGCCAGTAAAACGCAGATGCTCAAGCGGACATATTACTCCGCTGCTGGCAATACAGCGATGCTGGATAAGATGAGTGCTTACGGCGCAGCGATGCTTCTGCTGACATTCATCAATATGTTCCAGATCCTGCTCAGCCTCTTCGGCCGCGAATAACCCGGACCGCCGGATTGAAAATCTGAAAAGCCGTCTTTCGAGGCGGCTTTTTTTATGCCTATTTTATGTCAGCCATTTCACCCCGCAGGGACCTATGGTTAAGGCGTGATTAATGGCCTTGCGCTAAATCCCTGCTATGCGCCTCTCTCGCAAAGCTCTGATGAATATTTTCCTCGCCGGAACGGCCTGCGCCTATCTGTCTGGCATGGCGGTATTGGCTGGCTTCGCAGTCGCCGCAAAAGACCTACCCGACCCGAAAAAACTCTGGGAGAGCAATCGCCCTGTTTCCGTCCAGATCGTCGATAGAAATGGCCGCGATGTTTTGATCCGAGGTGCAGCCGCAGAGCGTCCAGTCGATTTGGAAACCCTGCCTTTCCACATTCCCATGACCTTCCTCGCGACAGAGGATGAACGATTCCGCAATCACGTCGGCATTGATCCCCGCGCCATGATTCGTGCGCTGTGGCAAAATATCCGAGCGCGAGGCTATGTCCAAGGCGGCTCGACGCTGACGCAACAGCTGACAAAGAACATCTTCCTGACGCCGGAGAAAACCCTGTCGCGCAAAGCGCAGGAAATGATGATGTCTATCTGGCTCGAACGGGACTTCACCAAAGACGAGCTTTTAGAGATGTATCTGTCGCGCATCTATTTCGGCAGCGGTGCCTGGGGATTAGAGAGCGCCAGCCTGCGCTATTTCGATAAACCCGCCTCAGAGCTCTCTCTCGCTGAAACCGCCATGCTTTCGGGCCTTTTGAACGCCCCGTCCAAAGCCAACCCGGTCGCGAATTTTGACCGGGCGACACGGCGCCAACACGTCATATTAAACTCTATGGATGCGCAGGGGCTGCTGGGCGAAAATATCGCAGCGGCCGCAAAAGCCGAAAAGCTGACGATCCATAGCCCCAAGGATACAGAAGGGGCGCAATATTTCGTTGATTGGATTTGGGACGATTTGGAAACCCGCATCGGCGTGCCGACGCAAGATATTGTCGTGCAAACCACTTTGGACATTGACGCCCAAGCCGCCAGCCAAGCGGCCCTCTCTGCGCATCTGGACCCAGAACGCGGCGCAACACAGGGCGCGATTATTAGTCTGGACGGCACAGGCGGCGTTCGCACATTGGTTGGCGGTTTGGATTACGGGCAAAGCCAGTTTAACCGGGCCACCCAAGCCGTGCGCCAGCCCGGATCAGCCTTTAAACCCTTTGTCTATCTTGCAGGGCTGCGCGCCGGAAAAACACCTTGGGACACAGCGATAGATGCCCCCGTCACCATTGACGATTGGACGCCTGAAAACTTCACAGAAAAACATCTAGGCCAAATTACCCTCCACAGAGCGCTTGCAAGATCAATAAACACAGTCGCGGTGTCGCTGGGCGAAGAGGTCGGGCGCGACGGCGTGATCGCAACTGCCCAGCAAATGGGACTGAAGGATCTGAAGCCCTACCGCAGCCTCGCCCTCGGCGCGCAAGGACAAACGCCTCTGACCGTGGCCGAAAGCTATTTGCCCTTTGCCAATTGGGGCACGCGCAAACTCGCTTATGGCATTCTTTCCATTTCAACAGCGGATGGCACGCCGCTTTACGACCGTATCGCGCCCAACGCCGCTGTCGTCTTAAACCCGCAGGAACTGGCGGATATGAATTACATGTTGCTGGAAGCGGTCGAGCGCGGAACAGGCCGGAATGCAAAAGTCGACGGACATATGATTGCCGGGAAAACGGGCACAACCAATGACTTCCGCGACGCTTGGTTCGTCGGATATGCGCCTGACCGCGTGACTGCGGTTTGGGTCGGCGATGACGAGAACGCCCCTATGCAGAAAGTCACGGGCGGAAGCCTCCCCGCCAGAATTTTCAAAGACGCAATGACGGCGCAGCTCAAAGACGCACCACACGCGCGCTTACCCGTTTCGCGCGAGCCGGATTGGGCGCGTAAAAACACCCAGCTCGAAAATCTGCTAAGTCGCCTAGAGGGCCAATTGCCTTGATTTTTGGCTATTGCGGCCTCCGAAGTCACGAATTTAGGACTTCATTCATCGTATGATTTATGAGTCTTGTGTCAGTTCTGTACAGAAATTTACCGTTCAAACTACGTTCAGCTAACGCCCCCTAAAAGCCGCCTCACTATCCGGATCACTGATACGGATAATGCGAAACACAGGCACATTTTGTGTTTCTGGTGTGGGAGTAACAGTCAAGCCTAACATGTGGGAATGGCTTGACATCTGCCCCTTGTATTGTGGGATACAAGGGGCAAGCATCCCGCAAACTTTCGATCAGTCTCTTGATTAGTCTTCGGCCAATTCTTCTTTGACATTTCCAGCTTAGACATCCGCCCCAACCGCATGAAGCTTTGAACCATGTTTATTCAACCATCGCTTCGCGCCTTTGACATCATCGAAAATCCGGTCACAAACGGCCCAGAACGCGGGACTGTGATTGGCTTCAATCATATGGGCGCATTCATGGGCCGCAACATATTCTAGAATTTCTGGCGGCGCACATATGAGACGCCAAGAATAGGAAATATGCCCCTCGCCGTTTCGCGTGATACAACTGCCCCATCGGCTTTCTGTGTCCCGAACGGAGATCTTGCCAACGCGCTTCCCCAGCTCTGCCGCATAGTGATGACTTGCCGCCTCTAACTCGGCGCGAGCCTCTCGAATAAGAAAGCGGCGGACGCGTCCGGGGAAGCTCTCTAAGTCTGGACTTGGCACAACAATTTTCTGGCCCAGCCGATCAACGCGCGCGCGGCCCCGACCCGGAGGGTTCACGAGGCGAAAATATTGTCCCTGAAATAATATCTCTTGGCCCGGCACAAAAGGTTGCGGCGGCGGCAGGGCTTCCAGTTGAACATCAATCCAATCGCGCTGCTGCGCGGCGAACGCCCGCGCTTTGGGGAAAGCGCGCAGGCCCGGCACAACCACATGGACCGCGCGCGAGCTTGGCTTCACTTTGAGGGAAATACGTTTGGCCCGTTGGGACAAAACGTAAAGCACGCGCAAATCGGCGGGATCCCGCAACGGAAAATCCGCCTTGCTAGGGCGCACGGGCATGTTATCGTCACCCCCTAATAAAGTGTTCAGGAAACCGGCCATGTCGTTAAAATACTCATCCCTTTTGAAACTCTCCGTTGCTGGAGCTGTCCTCCTCAGTGTGGGGGGCTGCAAGGCCGCAGACAAGGGGCAAGGTGCATTGAAATCCGAAAGCGTCGCGGCCTTGAACCTTTCAAAGAGTGAAGCCTCCGTCTTCGCAAAATATTTTGGGACAGAAGACTGCGAGGTCGACGAGATGGAAGCGCTGGGCGCTTTAGCCGGCTTGGGCTTGGGCGAAAGCGGCGCAAACAGCCTGACCTATGAGTCGCGCGACTTTAGCGGCGGCTTGGTCACCTACCGAGATATGGTTGTGAAAGATGAAGGCAAAGGCGCCGATATTTTCCGCGCGAAAACGGCCGTTTTCCATTGCCCCAGCATGGGAGAGGAAGCGCCTGGATTTGCGCGTCTGGACTTGACCGATGCGATGGTTCTTGACGACGACATTACTTTTACGTTCGGGACATTGAATATCTCTAACCCTTCCGAGGATGCCGCAGCCGCCATTGTCGACGGCATGGTGAGTTCAAGCCGAGATGATCAAGGCGACATCGGGTTTGACGCCGTCTCTATGACGGATGTGACTTTGCAATCGGACGAGATTTTTGGCTCGCTGAACACCTTGTCTTGGGGCGAAATGCGCGATGAAGATAATCAAGGAAAAGCCGATCTCACCGTCGGCAATCTTGACCTGACGATCCCCGGGCAAGACGGCGCAAAGGATATGACAGTCGATTTTAAAGGTATGAGCGTCCGCAATTTGAACATAGGCGGCAAAATTGACGCTGAACAAGCTATGTCTGCGAATGGCGTCATGGGAAGTGTCGTTGGAAACCTAAGCCCCTTTCAAAAGCCTTATGATGAGCTGATTGTCGAGACGATGAAATTGGACTCTGAAGGGTTTGCAGTCGATTTCGGCGGTATTGAGGGCTTAACCACAGAAAAGGGCGGCGTTGTCACAACGCGCCAAAGCTTGAAGCCTATGGTCATTTCGCTCAAACCTGCTATGGCGAATGTCCCGTCATTTAAGCGCAATTACGACATCATTAAATCCTTAGGCTTTGAGACCGTCACGCTATCGGCGAGCTCTGTGACGACACTTGACAGTACAGATGACTCGATCAGCGTGTCTGACGGCTTACTCGTCCTTGACGACGGCTTTGCGCTCAACTTTGAATATTCTGCGGAGGGGCTAGGCGAGATGACAGCGAAATTGAAAGCCATGGTGGACGCTGATGAAACGCCGGACATAATGGACGCTTATGATCCGCTGAAACTGCGGAATTTTCGCCTGACATTGGAAGATAATTCAATTGTCGAGCGCGGGCTGAAGCTGGCGACGGAAATGACGGGGCAAAGCGAAAAAAATATCAAGCGTTCCTTGGGTATGGCTGTGATTGCCGCAGCCATGGCCGCCGAAAATGAGGTCCAAGCCGAAGTCTATTCCGAGACAGTGGAAGCCTTTGGAAACTTCGTAAAGAAAGGCGGCACCTTGACGATAGAAGCCAATCCCCCTGCGCCTTTCCCGCTGGCCCCTCTAATCAGCGGTCAAGGCGAGGATATTGATCCGGACACATTAGGGTTTTCTGCCAGTCAAGCAGGCGGAACTGAATGATCCGCGAGTCCCTTAAAGACTTTAAAGGGCTGGATCACGATCCAGATTTCCGCTGGCGTGGACAAAATGTCACGCGAATAGAGAACCTGTCCGATATTGTTTTCGCCATTGCGCTGGGCATGTTGGTGTCAGGTGTGGATGCTCCTCGAACCTTGTTAGATCTTCGAGAGTTTCTGCTAAACATAATCCCAACAGCTTTGGGCTTTGTTGTTTTGCTGGGGCTTTGGAACGCGCATTACACATTTTTTCGGCGTTACGGCGTTGCAGATAAAACAATTATTGTCTTGAACGCGGCACTCATTTTCGTGGTCCTGTTCATGGCCTATCCGCTGCGTTTCGCTTTTGACTCACTCTTTGGATATATCATCAACCTTCTCACACAAGATTACACACGCTCCATTAATTTGGGCGTTATGAGCTACCGGAATGCCGCCGAAATTATCGCCTATTTCAGCTTATTTTTCTCTGCGGCCTTTGCAATTTTGGCAGCTATGCAGCACCATGTTTTGCAAAAAGCGGACCTTCTTAGCCTGAACCCCCACGAACTTGCTGTCTCTCGTCAAATGCGTGTAGTCCGACTGATACAGTTCGGTTTGACTTTCTTATGCGCGCTCCTCGCTTGGTTCTCTCCGCTTGGCCCGGCCGCAACGGTCCTGATGATCACATTTCGGCCCGCTTTCTGGATGGCTAAAAAACGCCACCCCTTGCCTGCCTCCGCCTAGACTATACAGTTTCTTTATTGCGCCCTGCGCGGATGCGCCGCTTTAGGCGGCTTGAAACCTAAGGCCACAGCGCGCATATGAGCGACAACGAACTCTAACCCTTAGCGGAGCCACCACATGAAAGTTCTGGTCCCGGTCAAGCGCGTGCTTGACTATAACGTCAAAGCGCGGGTCAAGCCCGACCAATCGGGCGTTGATCTCTCCAATGTCAAAATGAGCATGAACCCCTTTGACGAAATCGCCGTTGAAGAAGCCGTGCGCTTACAAGAAGCCGGAACCGCGACGGAGACCATCGTCGTCTCCATCGGCCCGGCAAAAGCGCAAGAAACCATCCGCACTGCCCTTGCTATGGGGATGGACCGCGGCGTTCACGTCACAACAGATGACGAGCTGGAGCCACTCGCGATTGCGAAAATGCTGAAAGCCGTGGCAGAGGCCGAAGGCGCAGAGCTTATCGTGATGGGTAAACAAGCCATTGATAATGATTACGGCTCCACGGGCGGTATGCTCGCCGCGCTCCTTGACTGGCCGATTGGCTCAGCCGCAAATTCTATGTCCTTGGACGGCGGCGCCCTCACCGTCGTCAAAGAAGTCGACGGCGGATTGCAGACAGTCAAACTGCAAATGCCAGCCCTCGTGACGGCTGACCTGCGCCTCAATGAGCCGCGCTACGCATCCTTGCCGAATATCATGAAGGCGAAGAAAAAGCCGATTGACGCCAAGACCCCCGCCGACCTCGGCGTGGATACAGCGCCGCGTCTGAAGACATTAAAAGTCACAGAGCCCGCAGCCCGCGAAGCCGGCATTAAAGTCGAAGATGCCGCCGCGCTCGTCGATAAACTCAAAAACGAAGCAGGAGTCATCTAATGGCCATTCTTGTTGTAGCAGAACATGATAATGCGTCCCTAAAAGACGCAACCCATAAAACCGTCACCGCCGCCGGCAAAATGGGCGGCGATGTGGATATTCTCGTCGCAGGCAAAGGCGTAAAAGACGTCGTCGCAGCCGCCGCCAAGATAGACGGTGTGCGCGCCGTCATTGGCGTCGATCACGCGAGCCTTGAACGGCAACTCGCAGAGGCCATGGAAACCGTGGTCACGGGGCTCATGGGCGGATATGACGCTGTGCTTGCGCCAGACACGACGACCCACAAAAACTACATGCCGCGCGTTGCCGCAAAACTCGACGTCCAGCAGATCAGCTCGGTCACAGCTGTAGAAGGTGCCGACACATTTGTGCGTCCGATCTACGCGGGCAACGCGATGGCGACCGTTCAA
>CAZSKH010000080.1:3724-9288 GCA_964607395.1 uncultured Algimonas sp. | reverse complement strand
GCCGCATCAAATTCGAACCCGTGTAAATCCATGAGAATGCGGATAAGCTCAGGGACAGCAATTGCGGGATGGGTATCGTTCAGTTGGACCGCAACATGATCACCCAATTTGGATAAATCGGAATAATTCATCAGGAAACGGCGCAACATGTCCTGCAAAGAGGCAGAGGTGAAGAAAACTTCCTGCTTCAAACGTAGCTCTCGCCCTTCCGGCGTGTGGTCACCCGGGTAGAGAACTTTCGAAATCGTTTCAGCCAATATTTGCTGACGCGCGGCGGCCATGAAATCCCCTTCATTGAACTTTTTGAGGTTCATCAGGTCGGCTTGTCGTGCTGACCAGAGGCGCAAAGTATTGACGTGTTTGCCTTCCCATCCTGCGATAGGCATGTCGAATGCGACGGCCTGAATGCGCTCTTCTGGGGTCCAGATGGTTTTGCCATTTTCATCATTGCTTACAGAGCCGCCAAATTCAATATCATAAACGACCTCTGGCCGGCGGAACTCCCAAGCGTTTCCTTGGACGAGCCAATCTTCGGGCTCTTCCATTTGCCATCCATCTTCCATGTTCTGGCGGAAAATGCCGTGCTGATACCGAATACCATATCCCATGCCAGCCACGCCGGTCGTCGACATTGAGTCCATAAAGCAAGCCGCCAGGCGGCCCAGACCACCATTTCCGAGCGCAGCATCTTGCTCCGAATGCAGAACATCATGGAAATCAACGTCTTGGGTTTCAAAGAATGCGCGTGCATCATTGATGAGACCCAAATTCGTCAAGCTGTCTTCCAGCATGCGTCCAATCATGAATTCCATTGAAAGATAATAGACGCGCTTTTGCTTGTTTTTGTAAATCCGCCGCGTTGTATCAATCCACCCCTCGACCATATGGTCACGGGCCGCAAGCGACAGCGCCACGCACCAATCGCGTTCAACGGCATGCTGCTTGTCTTTACCGACAGAGTAAATGAGATGACGCAAAACGGAATCGCCAAAACTTTCTTCAATGAGCGACTTGGTGTCGTCAATTTTATGGGAGGATGGTGACATGAATATTCTCTGGAAAGATGTATAAGGCAATAAAATAGGAAGGTTCAGCTTTACGAAATTCAAAAGATTCTAAGGTTCTAACTTTTGTTCGAATTTTTCAATAATAATATTTATTTTCGTTTTGCTTGCGGTTTCGCCCCGACTAAACAATTATGAATGGATAGAATAGGAAAAAATTGCACTTAGCGCAGCTCAAAGGGGAAGTGATGAAAAATAAGGCGTTGGCGTCAGAACGACGGGTAAATCGGCGATTGGCAGAAAAGTCCCTGGCCTTTGTTTTGGCGGGTGGACGCGGAAGTAGGCTTCATAACCTAACAGAGATTCGCGCGAAGCCAGCCGTGTTCTTTGGGGGCAAATTCCGCATTATCGATTTTGCACTCTCAAATGCCATGAATTCCGGGATTAAGCGCATCGCCGTTGCCACGCAATATAAGCAACACAGCCTCATCCGACATTTGCAACGCGGTTGGAACTTTTACCGCGCCGAGCGCAATGAGAGTTTCGACATCATGCCAGCCTCGCAAACCATGTCGGAAGACAGATGGTATGAAGGCACAGCCGATGCCGTTTATCAAAACATCCAAATCATCGATAGTTACTCCAATGTAGAATATGTCGTCATATTGGCTGGCGATCACATTTATAAAATGGACTATGAGCTGATGCTCGAAGAACATGTGAGAACCAAAGCGGATGTCACGATTGGATGCCTAGAAGTCAGTGTTAAAGAAGCGAAGGCCTTTGGCGTCATGCATGTTGACGAAAGCGACATGATCACGGATTTTCTGGAGAAACCCGAGAATCCACCCACGATTCCCGGCCAAGATAATGTGTGTCTTGCGTCTATGGGAATCTACGTTTTTGACAAGAAATTCCTTTTCGACCAATTGCGCCGCGACGCGGCCGAGAAAGGGAGTGACCGGGACTTCGGTAAAAATTTGATCCCTCACATCGTAAAAAATGGGAAAGCCCAAGCCCATAGGTTCACAAAATCTTGTGTTCGCTCAGAAGGCGAAGAGGAATCCTATTGGCGGGACGTCGGCACGATTGACGCCTATATGGAAGCCAATTTAGACCTAACCTCCTATAAACCCGCCTTGAACCTCTATGATAGCAATTGGCCAATTTGGACCTATTCGGAACTCGCACCCGGGGCCAAATTTGTTCACGACGAAGTCGGTAGGCGCGGAAGTGCGGTCAATTCTGTCGTTTCGGGAGGTTGCATCATATCCGGCGCAAGAATTGATCAGTCTTTGATGTTCACAAATGTGCATGTGCACTCTTATTCATCGCTAAAGCGCGCAATTGTGCTGCCCGAGGTCGATATTGGCGAAGTTGTGCAAATGACCAATGTTGTGATTGACAAAGGCGTCAGAATTCCAAAAGGGCTAGCTGTCGGGAATGATCCCGAATTAGATGCTAAACGGTTTTACCGGACTGAGAACGGCATATGCCTCATCACTCAGGCGATGATTGATAATCTGGACGAATAGGTGCCTGCCAAAAAGCCCTTATCTATACTCTTTGTTGCGTCAGAATGCTTTCCGCTCATCAAAACGGGTGGATTGGCGGATGTGGTGGGAGCCTTGCCATTGGCTTTGGAAAAAGCAGGGCTAAACGTCACCGTTTTTCTGCCGGGGTATCCCAAAATTCTTTCCGGACTGAGTAACACCCGGACCTATGCCAAACTCAAAAATGTCGCCGGCCAAACAGGCAAACTCATCATAGGTGAAACATCGACGGGCGTTACTGTAATTGCCTTGGACGCCCCTCACCTGTTTGAGTTTGACGGCAATCCTTATTTGGATGCAAACGGGCAGGATAGGGTGGGCAACGGTGAAAAATTCGCGGCATTTTCTAAGATTGCAGCAGAGCTCGCGCGCGGGGACATTGGCCGAAGAACCTTCGACGTGCTGCACGCCCATGATTGGCAAGCTGGGCTTTGTGCAGCTTACCTCAAAGCGTCCGGCGACTCGCGCGTCAAAACTGTCCTCACCATTCACAATCTCGCTTTTCAAGGCTTGTTCCCAAAGTCACTGATGCCGGATCTTGTGCTGCCGTTCGAATTTTATGGGCCCGATGGCTTGGAATATTGGGATCAAATCAGCTTCTTGAAAGCCGGCGTTGCTTATAGTGACCACATCACAACGGTCAGCCCGACCTATGCGCTGGAAATACAATCTGATGAAGGCGGCATGGGGTTTGGCGGAATGTTGCGCGCCAAGGCAAAATCGCTGTCCGGAATTTTAAACGGCATTGATTTAGATGTCTGGAACCCAGCCGCTGATCCGGAAATCGAGCATAATTTTTCGGCTAAATCCCCCGTCAAAAAGATTGAGAATAAGCGCGCATTGCAAGCTTCCTTGAAATTAAGACAAGAGGCAACCGGGCCACTGTTCACTGTTATCTCAAGGTTGACGACGCAAAAGGGGCTCGATCTGCTTGCAAACATGACGGATTTCATTGTTTCTAAAGGCGGTCAACTGGCGCTTCTTGGGTCTGGCGACTCTACGATTGAGGCAGCCTTTATCGTGGCGGCCAATAAGCACCCGACAGAAATATCGGTTACGATCGGCTATGATGAGCCTTTCGCGCATAGGCTACAAGCAGGCGCAGACGCGATATTCATACCGTCCAGATTTGAGCCCTGCGGTCTAACCCAACTTTGCGCGATGCGTTACGGAACAATTCCCGTTGTCGGCCGGGTCGGGGGGCTAAATGATACGGTGATTGACGCAAGCCCAATGGCGCTCGCCAGCGCGGTTTCAACTGGTGTCCAGTTCTCACCCATCAATGCACATATGCTATATTCGGCAATCTCTCGAACCTTTGACCTCTACGCGTCGAAATCAGTTTGGTCGCAAATGGTCTCCAACTGCCTGAATCAAGATGTGGGATGGGACGCATCAGCAGCTAAATATCGGGACCTCTACACGTCGCTCTAATGCCATCCCCTTTGAGAATTTCCGCTGGCAAGCCCGCGCCGCTTGGACCGCATGCTAAAAATGGCGGCGTCAATTTTGCTTTATTTTCAGCCCATGCAACGTCGGTCACGCTCTGCCTATTCAGCGATGACGGTAAAACCGAAACTCAGCGCATCCAACTCCCAGGGAAAACGGACGATATCTGGCACGGATTTGTGAAAGGTCTGAAAGACGGTCAGCTTTATGGCTACCGCGTAGATGGGCCCTACACGCCATCAGAAGGACATCGATTTAATCCCAATAAGCTGCTCATAGACCCCTACTCTAAGTCCCTATTTGGCGAATTTTTTCAACATGATGCCCTTTACGGATATGATATTCACGCCCCTGAAAAAGACCTATCATTCAGCACATCCGACAGCGCGCCTTATATGCCTAAATCTGTTGTTGGAATGCCTGTCTTTGACTGGGAAGATGATGAGCCACCCCAAACAGATTGGGCCGATACCATCATATACGAAGCCCATGTCAAAGGGTTAACGAAACGCCATCCCGACGTTCCGCCAGCGGACCGCGGCACACTCACCGCGCTTTCAAACCCAGCCACGATTTCACACCTTAAGACTTTAGGGGTAACGGCTATCGAGTTTCTGCCGCTGCAAAGTTTCTTTTCGGAACCCCGCCTAACGGAAATGGGCCTTACAAATTACTGGGGCTATAATCCCGTCAATTTCTTCGCCCCTCACGCCGCCTATCTTGGGCCTAATTCGCAGACTGCGATTCAACAGGCAGTCAAGGCATTGCATGACGCAGGCATCGAAGTCCTGTTGGATGTAGTTTATAATCACACGGCGGAAAGCTGGGAGCTCGGCCCAACGCTGTCTTATCGCGGCATTGATAATGCCAGCTATTACCACTTGGCCAATGACCGCCGATTTTACGTCAATCACACGGGCTGCGGGAATACGCTAAACATGGCGCATCCGCGTGTGCTGGAGTTGACCATTGAGAGCCTGCGCTATTGGGTTGAGCATCTGCATTTTGACGGATTCAGGTTTGACCTCGCCCCAACGCTTGCTCGCAATCCTTATGATTTTGACGCGGATGCGCCGTTTTTTAAAGCCCTAAAAAGTGATCCGGTGTTGTCCAAGGTGAAACTTATTGCAGAGCCTTGGGATGTTGGCCCGGGCGGATATGTTCTCGGGCAGTTTCCCAGTGAGTGGACGGAATGGAACGACCGCTATCGCGATACGGCTCGAAGTTTTTGGCGCGGTGATGGCGGCGCACATCAAAACCTTGCAGGTGCCCTTCTCGGATCAGCGGATACGTTCGACCGTAACGGACGAGCCTCATCTGCCTCCGTCAATTTAATCACGGCTCATGATGGATTTAACCTCCAGGATACGGTCGCTTACAATGAGAAGCATAACTTCGCCAATGGCGAGGACAATCGCGACGGCCACGGACATAATCTCTCCGACAATATGGGGGTCGAGGGCGAAACTGACGACGCCGTCATTATTGCGGCCCGCCAGCAGCGGAAGAAGAATATGCTGGCCACGCTTTTGCTCTCGCAAGGCACGCCAATGCTTCT
>CAZSKH010000080.1:0-3624 GCA_964607395.1 uncultured Algimonas sp. | reverse complement strand
GACACCATCATTATCGTCATTAATCGCGGGGCCGCGTGTGAATTTCATTTGCCAAACGCGACAGCCGAAAGACTCCTTTCGACATCAGCACAGATGGTGACGGGCATGGGAATAACGGCCAATTCGGTTTCTGTTTTCAAAGTTGACGGCCTCTATCTCCCACCCGAAAAACGGGAGCGGATCGTCAATGACCTCTCAGAGAAATATGGCATCATTTCCAGCTATCGCGATATAAACGGCGCGACGCACGAGGCCTCATTCACGACCAAGGCAAAGCTCCTAGAAGCGCTTGAGGTTGATATAAATGATGAGCCGAATACCGCGCCTGCCCCCGACCACACGCTAAATGAATCCGAAGTTTACGGAGTTGAAATCCTGCGAAATAAGGGGGGCTGCTGGGGCGTGACCGCTGCGCTCTATGCCCTGAAATCAGACCGAAATGCGGGCGTTGGCGATTTTGAGGACCTCGCAGGTCTTGCAGAGATCATGGCAGCCAAAGGCGCTGACTTTATCGGCATTAATCCTGTCCATGCGCTCTTCCCGCCTGCACCGCATCTCTACGCACCCTACTCTCCCTCCTCACGACAATTTTTGAATGTCATGCTGATCGCGATAGATAAATTGGTGGACCTCCCGCAAGGCTCTGAAATGTCTAAATCGGCAGACGCCGAACACATCGATTACGCCGCAGTTTACCGGACAAAAATGTCCGCCTTTGAGGCCGCTTTTGCAGAGTTTTCGAAATTGGAGAAGACATCCAAGCGCCGCATGGCCTTTGAGGTTTTCTCGAAAGGCGCAGGCCCGGCCCTTCAAACACACGCGCTTTTTGACGCAATTTTTGAAACTTTGCCAAAAGCCAAGCAGACCTATGCGGGCTGGCGGAATTTTCCAAAAAAATATGCCGACCCAAAATCTAAGGCTAGCTTAGCCTTTGCCAAAGCCAACGCAGACCGCGTCGCATTTTATGCTTACCTGCAATGGATCGCCCATGAACAGCTGTCGCAAGCGCAGTCTCGCGCGGTGGCCGCTGGGATGACCATCGGCATTTATCTCGACTTTGCGGTTGGCGTCGTTCCGGGCGGGTCGGATGTCTGGCAAAATAAGATGGCTTTTGCAGATGGTGTCAGTTTGGGCGCACCGGGCGATATGGCCAATCCTGACGGCCAGCTTTGGAACCTCGCGCCGTTTAATCCGCACGCGCTCATACGGAATAATTTTGAACCTTATCGATCAGCCCTGCGGGAAGCCATGTCACTCGGCGGCGCTATTCGCATTGATCATATTTTAGGGCATCTCCGAAGTTTTTGGATTCCCGAAAACGAGACCGGGGGGTATGTGCGTTACCCCTTTGACGGCCTGATGAACATGATTGCCGAAGAATCCCAGAGCCAAAACTGCGTTGTATTTGGCGAAGACCTCGGCACGGTGCCTGACGGACTACGGGACCTTATGGCGCGCCGCGGGCTGATGGGATGTAATATCGCTTTAATCGAGCGCGACAGTCAGGGACAAATCATTCCGGCACATGAAATGCGCGAGCTTTCTATAGCTGCCTTTTCCAATCACGACTTCCCGACGCTGACAGGATTCTGGAACGGCGAAGATTTCAAATGGCGTGAGAAACTCGGCATCGGAAACGATCCGGAAACCCTCGCTTGGGAAAAATTTCAACGGGAAGACGACAAACGCGCCTTCCTAAATTTGATCGGATGGGGCGACGTGGATAAGATGAGCGCTGAGCTTATGGCGGCTTTGCAAGCCTATCTTGCTGGGTCAAAAGCTCTGGCTTTTGCTGTTCAATTAGATGATTTGATGCTGGAGCCTTTGCAAGCTAATGTTCCGGGTACAACAGATGAGCAGCCCAATTGGAGACGACGCACGCGCCTGTCTCTAGAAGAAATTGCTAATGACGCAGATATTTCTGCGATTTGCGGCGCGATAAATGATGTCAGGAAAAGGCCCCAATAATGACCACCGTTTCAACCACCCCCTTTGACGATCAGAAACCCGGTACATCGGGCTTGCGCAAACAGGTCACAAGATTTCAGACACCTGGATATTTGGAAAATTTTGTTCAATCCATTTTTGACTCCGTTCCAGAGCTATCAGGCGGAACCTTAGTTATTGGGGGCGACGGTCGATTTTTTAATGACAAAGCTATTCAAACAATTTTGTCCATGGCTGCGGCCAATGGCGTCAAAAAGGCGCTCGTGGGTCAGTCTGGATTTTTGTCCACCCCGGCAGCGTCTTGCGTCATCCGTAAATATGGTGCGGTTGGCGGGTTGATCCTGTCCGCTAGTCACAACCCCGGCGGACCTGACGGAGATTTTGGTATTAAATATAACAGCCAGAATGGTGGCCCGGCGGTTGAGTCTGTCACGGAGAAAATTTTTGCCCGTAGCTTGGAGATCGACACCTATGAGATCAGTGAAAATGCACCTGTTAATTTAGACGAGCTTGGCAACGATGAAATTGACGGTATGCAAATCGAGATCATCAATAGTGTGACGGATTACGCCAATATGATGGAAGGCTTATTCGATTTTGACGCCATTCGAAAAATATTCGCCAGCGGGTTCGAAATTTGCTTCGATGCCATGCATGCCATTACCGGACCGTATGCAAAGGAAATTCTCGTCAATCGCTTGGGCGCACCTGCTGATAGCCTCATGAATGCGGTGCCTCTACCCGACTTCGGCGGTGGACATCCTGACCCCGGACCCGCCTATGCGAAAGATCTCTTTGCGAAGATGTTCAGCGACAACGCGCCGAATTTTGGGGCTTGTTCTGATGGAGATGGCGACCGCAATATCGTTTTGGGGGCAAACACATATGTCTCTCCATCTGACAGCCTCGCGATTATTACTGCCAATGCGCATTTGGCCAAGGGATACACAGACGGTATTTCCGGGGTCGCGCGGTCCATGCCGACGAGCCGGGCAGCTGACCGTGTGGCCGAAAAACTAGGCATTGAGTGTTTCGAGACTCCGACCGGATGGAAGTTTTTCGGCAATCTGCTAGACGCTGGACGTATCACGATTTGCGGCGAGGAAAGCGCGGGCGCCGGGTCAGATCATGTCCGAGAGAAGGACGGTTTATGGGCGATCTTGATGTGGCTGAACATCATTGCCGTTTCAGGTAAACCCGTTGCGGATATTCTGGATGGGCATTGGCAAGAGTTTGGGCGAAACTACTATTCCCGTCACGACTATGAAAGCGTGGAGAAAGCCAAAGCCGAACAGGTCATGAAAAATGTTGATCAACAATTAGGTAGCTTGCCGGGCCAGATCTTCCACGGGGAGACGATTCAGACGGCTGATAGTTTTGCTTATGTTGATCCTATCGACGGGTCCATCTCAAGACATCAAGGTATGCGTATCACATTTGAGAGCGGCAGCCGGTTCGTCCTACGCCTATCCGGCACAGGCACGGTCGGTGCAACGCTGCGGCTCTATTTGGAGAAATATGTTCCGCCGACGGGTGACTTGGATCAGGATACGCAAGACGCGTTAGGCGATTTAAAACTTATCGCGGATGAGATCGCAGCCATCAAATCGACGTTAGAACGAGACCAACCCTCCGTTATATCTTGAACCTAAAGCGCTCATCATTCAGAGAATTCCA
>CAZSKH010000079.1:1192-9601 GCA_964607395.1 uncultured Algimonas sp. | reverse complement strand
TTGGTCGCCTCCCCCAATGCGATCGGCAAAATTCCGGTCGCCAGCGGGTCCAATGTCCCGGCATGTCCGGCCTTGGCAGCAGAAAACAACCAGCGGACTTTGCCGACCATAGGCGTGGAGCCCACGCCGTAAGGCTTATCCAGCACCACCCATCCATGGACGGGATTGCCCTTGCGTTTTTTTCGTCCGTTTGGGTCCATGTTGAATTTTCGTCCGTTGTTTAACTTAGGTTGCGGGGTATAAAAAGTTACTTGAGGTTTTAACTCGTCCCTATATCAAATAGCGGTAGGGGGCGATTTTGATAATAAAATATTGGTGATAAAATGATAAAATCCGTATACATCTTTGCCGGCGTTGTTGGAGTGACACTCAGCGCCTGCGCTTCCACGTCTGTACAAGAAATGGACAAGCCGAAATCTGAGCGCACGAAGATCGCTGCGAATATGCAAGAGGTTCGATTGACGTCCAGCCCTGAAGGAGCCAGTTGCGTCGTCATTAAAGACGATGAAACTCTAGGCAGTTTAGACGCAACGCCGGGCTTTGTGACGATCCGAAGAAGCAATTTTAAGAATGTCGACGTGACGTGCTCTAAAGATGGCTATGACACCACAACGGCTGAACTGCGTACAATCGATATGGATAAATCCTTAGACGGCAATATTGGCGCGGCCATTAGTCTATTCAAAATGGCGCAAGGATCGATTTCAAGCTATGAAGACAGCCTCTTCGTGAAACTGTCTCCGTCGTACTTCGCGTCAGAAAGCGATCGGGCGACCTATCTTGATGATGAAACCTCGCTCTTGAATGCTGACTTCACGACAGCATCGGCAAAATACGTGGATTGCAAAAAGAAGAAATGCAAAAAGCGTCTCGCGGAATTGCAGGAGTCATATGACACCAAGCTTGCAGCGCTCAACGAAAAAATCGCTGCGATCGCCTTAAAACCTTAATACCAAAAAAGGCGCTTAGCTTATGCTTCGCGCCTTTTACCAGTCTTTATTCGCCTAACTCAGTCGGTTTCGAAGCGCCCTGCGGGACACATTTGAACAAAATTTTCACCGATTCTTTTCGGGTTGTACTCCACGTACCCGTAACATGATTTTTCTTATTGTTATATTTGTTGCGTGTGCCTTGGTTCAAAATACGAAAATCGCCACCGTCGCATCTTTTCCGCAACACCTCATCGCAGCCATAAGAGGCGCAAGTTTGGCTTAGCACCTCACCGGCCGAAGAGAGCTTTAAGGGACTCTGAACTGGACTTTGCTCACCTGTCTTTGCGGTGGAACCACAGCTCGCCACGCCTAAAGCAATTACGGCAAGCCCTATATATTTAATAAATTTCATCGCTATTCCTTTAAATCCTGCTGAACCCGTGGGTCTTGTAGCAGGCGCGTCATTTCTTCTGCTGTGTCAAAGCTCTCATCTTTCATAAAGCGCAGGCGCGGTGTGGATTTCATTTCCATCTCACGTCCCAAACGCCCCCGTAAGAAGGACCCGCAACGCTGTAGGGCTTTTATGACAACATCAGGATCATGTTCCGTCCCGAGCGGCGAGGCATAGACAATGGCATGTTTCAGATCGGGAGACGCTCTGACCTCTGAAATCGTGACCGACACGCCTTTTAGATCCGGATCGCGTAGAGTTTCGCGGTTTAAGATGTCCGCGAGGGCGCGGCGAATCAATTCGCCAGCTTTCAACTGGCGTTGCGAGGGGGGGCGGTTCTTCGACATGCGGCAATATTTAGGACGTTTGACGTATTTTTCCAACCCATCTACGCATTCCGATGAGGTTTTAGTCGAACATGCGGTGCATTCATAGAATGTTCACTAGACATGGTGATACTAATATCATTAATACGATTTTCGATTTGGCACTTGGCTTTTTTGACCTGTGTCAAAAACTTCGCCCTATGGTTGGGCAGAAGAGTCGTTGTGGGTAAGGCGTAAAATGAAACGAGATGTAAGAACGGCAACGGAAGTTGACGCATTTGTAGGTGCTCAACTGAAGATATTGCGAAAAGCCGCGGGCTTTAGTCAAACAGAACTGGCCAATCAGGTCGGCGTGACCTTTCAGCAAATCCAGAAATATGAGCGCGGAACAAACCGTATCGGCGCCAGCCGCCTGTGGGGATTTTGTAAGGTTTTCGACGTCCCGCCCGGTCGTTTTTTTGATGGCGTAGAAGCGCATCTGGAAACCGCCGAAACCGTTTAATTAACGGAAAATCCAGCATCTAAAACTCTATCGGCTGCCGTCTTCGATTTTGTGCATCCGGTTCTTGAGACCCGTCTGATGGCAAAACGTAAAAACGGCTCTGCGCAAAATGCACAAAGCCGTTCAAATCATCTCGTTTAAAACGGGTTTTGATTCGCGTTTAGTCCAAAGTGCGGTCTAGCATCTCAACAGTGAAGCATTCGATCTGATCGCCCTTGCGCAGATCGTGATAGCCCTCAAAGCCCATACCACATTCCATACCGGCCTGAACCTTTGGCACTTCGTCTTTGAAACGTTTGAGCGTGGAAAGATAACCTTCATGGATAACCACATCATCACGAAGCAGACGGACGCCCGCCCCCCGCTCAACGCGGCCTTCCGTGACTTTACAGCCTGCAACCTTGCCGAGCTTGGTGATGTCGAAGACTTCTAGAATTTCAGCATAACCGATAAAGGTTTCACGGCGTTCAGGCGCAAGCATACCTTCCAGCGCGCCTTTTATCTCATCCAGCAGTTCATAGATGATAGAATAATAGCGGATTTCGACACCTTCCCGTTCAGCCAATTCCTTGGCTTGGCGATTGGCCCGAACGTTAAATGCGATGATGGGTGAGCCGGAGGTTTTGGCCTGCTGCACATCGCTTTCGGAAATACCGCCCGCCGCCGAATAGACGACCCTTGCGCGGACTTCTTCATTGCCGAGGTCTTGGAGTGAGGATTTAATCGCCTGCGCAGAGCCTTCAACATCAGCTTTGACCAAGAGGTTCAATTCTGATGTTTCCTTATTTTGGAGCTTCGCCATCATCTGTTCCATCGACGCCATGGCGGATGGGGCAGAAATATCTGAATCCTTACGCTTTTGAACCCGATATTCTGTGATCTCGCGGGCTTTCTGTTCGTCATTGACGACAGCAAAAGGCTCGCCCGGCATTGGCGCGCCGTCGAGGCCCATGAGCTCAATCGCAGTGGACGGTCCGGCAGCTTTCATCTGCTTGCCTTTTTCATCCATCATAGCTTTGACTTTGCCCCAATATTCCCCCGCCACAACCACAGCGCCGCGTTTCAGCGTGCCGCGTTTAACAAGAAGCGTGGCAACGGCGCCGCGTCCTTTTTCGATTTTGGACTCAATAACCAAACCGTCCGGATTACGTGTTGGATTGGCTTTAAGCTCCATCAACTCAGCTTGGTTGACAATCGCCTCTGCGAGGTCCTGCAAGCCGGTCTTTTCCTTGGCTGAAACTGGAATCGCTTGCACCTCACCGGACATGTTTTCGGTAATGATATTATGCTGCAAGAGATCTGTTTCGACCTTCTGCGGGTTCGCCTCATAAGCATCCATTTTGTTGATAGCGACAATGATGGGCGTACCAGCCGCTTGCGCATATTTGATCGACTCAATGGTCTGCGGCATGACGCCGTCATCGGCAGCCACTACCAGCACGACAATATCAACCGCTTCCGCCCCGCGTGTGCGCATTTCAGAGAAGGCAGCATGGCCCGGCGTATCCAGAACCGTAATTTTGTCACCGGATTTCAACTCAATCTGATAGGCACCGATATGCTGGGTGATACCGCCGGCTTCGCCGGACGCCACATCAGTTGTGCGTAGCGCATCCAGAAGCGACGTCTTACCATGGTCAACATGGCCCATAATCGCAACAACGGGCGCGCGAGGCTTACGGTCTTTTTCGTCAGATGGCGTATCATCAATCAAGAAGTCATCTTCCACATCCGCAGCCGAGACGCGTTTCACTGTGTGGCCGAAATCTTCGACAATCAGCTGCGCCAAATCCGCATCAATCACATCATTGACGGTGTGCATCTCGCCTTGTTGGAACAGATATTTCACAACCGCTGCGCCGCGTTCGGACATCCGGTTCGCCAAATCGGCAATTGTGATGGCTTCCGGAATGGTGACTTCGCGTTGCTTTTTATCGCCGCCGCGTCCGCCGCCGCTTTTCCGTTGTTGTTTTTCTCGTTCCCGCGCGCGTTTCATAGATGCGAGCGAGCGCTGTCTTTCGTCATTCCCTGACAGAGCCGAGACGATTGTCAGCTTACCTCGGCGGCGTTTGGTCTCGCCCTTGGAGCGGGTTGGCGGCGGTGTATTGCGCTTTTTCTTGACGCGGCCACCGGCTTTCTCCAGCTCGGTTCGGGAGTCTGTTTTCTCTTCTTTTGGCTTTGGCGCGCCAACAGCCTTCTTCTGAAGTTTAGCGGCCTCTTCGGCTTCGGCTTTTTTCTTAGCCGCTTCTTCGGCTTCCAAGCGCCGCATTTCTTCGGCTTCGGCTTCAGCGCGCTTTGTCTCCATAAGCTTGCGCTCTTCTTCAACGCGGGCGAGCCGGGCATCTTCTTCGGCGCGGCGCTGTTCGGCGCGCTCTTCTTGTTGTTTCTGCGCAGAGCTCAACGCGGCTTGGCGCTTGAGATATTCTGCTTTTGAAAGACCGAGCTTGCGCGCGGCTTCTGCCACCGCGTCAACATTGCCAGCTGGCTTAGGCGCAAGCTTTGGCTTGGCCGCTGGCTTTGGCTTGGTCGGGGCCATATTTGTCTTAGGCGGCGAGATCGTTGATTTCGCGCTCGCTGCGCCGGGCTTAGCTTTGCCGGGGCGCATGATAACTTTTTTCTTCTTTTCGACAACCACGGCGGACGGGTTGCTGGATCGGCGCGGGCCGCCACGGTTAGGGCCAAGCGTCAAAGGACGCCTTGCACCGGGTTTAGCGCCGGGTTTGTTGTTATTGCTGTCTGTCATATCATTATCCTGCAAAGCGGGGCCGGGTCATAAGGCCGGCTGGCCGTTTTGCGTCTCATGTTCCTTGCTCGCGCGGAGAGTTCGCGCAACTTAACGGGATTGGCGCATTTGGCAACATCCAATCGCCGTGCGTTTTCAATTATCGAGTCAGGCTCTACCGCCCTGAATACGGGACTATAGGCGCATTAGAAAGCTTCGTGCTGAGCGTCTGCCCAGCCCTCTGGTACTAAGGGCACAAAACCGCTGAGACGCCGGGCTGATACGCCCAGTGATTTTGCAATTCGGCCATGCGGGACCGCGCAATGGGTCAGCGAATCCCGGCCAATTATCGCGCCCAATTCGGTGCTGTGAAAGCAGCCGATAACACGGGGCAGTTTTAGCTCAACTTCGCGGGCGACCGCTTTGGACAAAGCGCGGATCTTTCCGCGCGAGCCTTCGGCGCCGTCACTTGCTTCAATGCGCCATCCCAGCGCGTCTGTGCGGGCCGCGACCATGACCTGATCAAAGCCGATGAATAACTTGCCGGACTTCTTGGCCATGCCGATGAGAGATAGCGTATGTTTGCGCAATCCTGCTTCGACTTGGGCAGTCAAATCATCGGGAATTTTTACATTGCCTTTGAAGCCGCGCTTAAACCCGCCTTTATGGATGGCCGTTTCCAAATCGTCTCGGGCCGCGCTAACCCATACGCCGCGTCCCGGTAACTTCCCGAGTATGTCGGGAAAGACGGTGTTCTCCGGTCCCACAACAAAACGGATCATTTCGGACGGATCGCGTACTTGATTGCGCGCCACGCATTTACGCTCACGCGGTTTATGGCCACGTTTATCCAGCTCAGGCGGGATGATGATATCAGGTTGTGCGTTCAAGTTGCGCGATATGGGGGAGCGGGCCGCGTTTAGCAAGTGCCTGGGGTTAAACAGTTCCGCACTCTCAGCCTCGCCAACTGACCCGCCTGATAGATTTCAAATCCGCTTCGTAGTCTTGTTTCCGAAGAAGAGGCTGGTTTTCAACATGAATATAGTCGAGATTTGCAAATCGAGAGATCGCCCCAAGATGGGCCAAATACTTTACGCGTTCGAGAGACAATTCTTTTATCGTATCAGAGGAGACATGGCTCAGATCTTCACAACCGCCTAGAAAAAACTTTAGCACCCTCAACCGAGGCAAATCTGAGAGAAACGCATAAGTATCGTTTTTGTGCGGGCTGAATGTTAGTTTTTCCAGGGCCTGCAAAGACGCGATGGCAGATATGTTTTTCTTGTGCCCGAAAAGACCGAGTTCAGTTAAGTTTTCGCCTTGCGCCAGATAGCTCAGATCTAGAGCTTTGGTCCGCATTTGAGATAGGATCAAGGCGTCCAACTTCGAGTGGACAACATTCCGTAAAAAAGATTTGTTCGAAATCTCCAATACGCCAATCGTAAAGCTTTTAACGTGTTTCAAATCATTGAACGCCTCCCAATTTTCTGCTCGGATCGGATCAAGTCACAGATTTTGAACATGCGGGAATTTGGTCAGCAGACGAAAATCAAACGTTTCCCCAGGGTGCGAATAGAACCTTAATTGAATCTGCTCCGGAAAACGGTGCGCCAAACTGTCAATGGTTTTGAAAAGAGCGTCATCATGTTCAGACGCACTCCTAAATTGGACTCGAAAACCTTCCCCGTTCTCAAGACGAGGCATTAAGGCGTCAACCACATTTAACTCTGAATGTAGTAAAATGGTTTTCATACCGCCACCATAGTCTAACGTCACCTTTGCCAACAGATAAATTCACAAGCAAATCAAAAATCCAACGAACTTAATCTAGATTCACTATGGGCGATTTTGCATAGTTACAGCGAATCGGAACTGCATGACATGGCCAAACTTTACTTTAATTATTCTGCTATGAATGCTGGCAAATCGACGATCCTCTTGCAGTCGTCCTATAACTACAATGAGCGCGGCATGCGCACGCTTTTGCTCAAACCGGCCATTGATACGCGCGCCGAAATAGCTGACGAAATTACGTCTCGCATCGGTCTGACCGCACGCGCGGATCTCATCAAACCCAAAGATGACATTGAGGCCCATATCCTGACGGCCCATGCCGCAGCCCCGATTGATTGCGTGTTGATCGACGAAGCGCAATTTCTAACAGAAGACCAAGTCTGGCAGCTCGCCCGGGTGGCCGATGCGACGCGCATACCGATCATGTGCTACGGCCTTCGTACGGATTTCCGCGGAAAACTCTTCCCAGGCAGCGCGGCTTTGCTCGCGGTTGCAGATAATATCAAAGAGATCAAAACATTGTGCTGGTGTGGACGTAAAGCGACCATGACCTTGCGGATTAGTAAATCCGGCGCGGCCGTCACGCGCGGCGCGCAAGTTGAGATTGGCGGAAATGATCGCTACGTCACGCTCTGCCGGAGACATTGGACCGCGAAAGAAACACGGCCGGACACCTAAGGTCAGGACCTAGGGACTATTTAGGCACAAAGACAGAAGTGTTGCGATCCGATAGATATAGCGTTCTGGTCGAGAGGTTTGTGGCTCTCTTGAAAACCGGATTTGATTGCTCACGGGCCGATAATTCATCGTCCTTATTCTTGTCCAATTCCTCGAAAAACGCGGCGACAAAGGCCTCATTTTCTGAGCGCGTTATGATTTTATCCCCATTGGGATCACGCGTCAGACTTGTCCCTTTTGAATAAGAGCGCCGCGTCATCTGATTAGCGGAGATCGTCTTGCTGTCTAAATATTCGTCTAAGGATACGGACCCACTCCCGTCTACGTCCTTACTTTTCATGTCTTTCGCTGCGGTCGCGGCTGTTTTACTCCGCCTGTCTTCGCTGGCCCTTTCAAAATAGGCCTCCAATTCCCGAGAGGTGATCGTGCCGTTTTTGTCTTGATCATATCGCTTCAGTAGGCTCTCTTTATTTTTTGCAAGCCTGTCTATGCGTTTGGACGTGAATTCCTCATGCTTCGCTTCAATCTCATCCATGGATAGATACCCATTATTATTGGCATCCATGGCTTTAAAGGCCGCCACATGTTTTGGTTTTTGCTGCTCATGAGAGAGGCGTAAGACTTCGTCATGGGTGACGCGGCCATCATAGTTTTTATCGGCGGTATTGAAAATCGCATATTGGCGTCGCGTAAATTCAGAACGCTTTATCGCGTCCACTGTTTCGGCGTTTTTTATCTCAGTATTTTTTGTCGGCGGTTCATTTGCGGTTGCGGGCAAGACGAAAAAGGACGCCATGACGCAGGCCGTGAGAAAAGATATCTTCATCGAATTTTGCCTTCCTCAAACGATTGCGCCCTCAAACGCTAACGCATTGTGGCAGGTTCCGCAATGTCATGAAATCAACTGACGTTTGATGCAGTTGCGAGCTGGGTCTTAATGGCGCGACCCCGGATCACCAGAGTTCAGATCGTCTGCGTCCTTAGAATTGATATCTTCGGCATTG
>CAZSKH010000079.1:0-1092 GCA_964607395.1 uncultured Algimonas sp. | reverse complement strand
CGAAAGATCATCCAGCCGCAGACGACGACCACGATATATATGACGACTAGCATGACGAAACACGTGACATGCTGCGGTGCATCGACTTAAAAACATGAACATAACATGAATATAAAAATCAGGCACCGTTCATCATAGGTTCAGGGTTTTGACACAGAAAATCGCCCGGATTTGATTCATATGTTGTTCCGCCAATTACGCCGTAAGCCCCGCTAACGCTTGATGTATCATCGGTCTGATCTTGGGCATGTGCAGCCATGTTTCAGCCTGCCACCGCAAGGGCTGCGATAGTGATATATGTAAGCTTCATTGGGGGGAGAGCCTCTCTCGTAAAGGCGTCGCTTTAGAGGGGGCGGTGTGACCGAAGTCTGTGGGGTCGATTACAAGCCGTTAAATTAAATAATTATACAGCTAGTCCCAAAAAAGCCGCCTCGTGCAATTTGCGACACGCAAAATGCACCAAGCGGTTTGATAATTTCAGACCTGAAAAAGCGGCTCATCAGGTCGTGCAAATCTATTCAATTTATATCAAAAATTGGGCGAAGATTACCCATTTTTTAATGCTAAATTTGTTTATTAAAACAGAAATGCATTAATTAAAGAGCGTCTCCGCTGTGGGTTCGGCTGGCGCAATGTCTTCGGCAGCGGCCTCTTCTTCACCTTCAACGGGCTCAGGTTCAAGCGCGCTTTCGTCAATCCAACCTGCGGCGACGCGGGCCATCATGATGAGGCGAGTGGCGTCTTCATCGGAAAGTTTGAAGTCTTCGATCATGCCTTCTTCGTGGATACGTTCACCGTTTTTATATTCGGAGTAACCATTCAGATCATCCGGGACGAGGCCCGCAACATCTTCGACAGTTTTAATCTCATTCTCACCAAAACGAACTGCCATTGGCAAAGTCACGCCTTCGATGTGAAGCACGCCGTCCTCGACACCCAGAGAGACACGTTTTGCGTCTTGATCGGCGGCGAGTTTGTCCAGATATTCCCGAGCGCGCGCCTGTAGCTCTTCGGCGGTTTCATCATCAAAGCCTTCGATGGAGGTCAGGTCTTCGAGTGCGACATAACCGACCTCTTCCATTGTCTCAAAGC